>NZ_DLJI01000051.1:31655-65761 GCF_002484185.1 Empedobacter sp. UBA7620
AGATGGTTAAAGGAGCAAATCCAGAAAAATATTACCAAATTGCTCGCAACGAAACGTTTGACATTATGCAACAACGTGGAAGCCATAACATCAATCCAAATTACGAAGATGTTTTCCGTGCTATTCACGAAGGTCGTATGGATAACACCAACGAAATGATTTTTCAAGTTGGTGCTTTCGGTGGAAATGCTCGAACTGATAGTAAACTTGGTTATTACAACGGATTGCGTCATAACGCAGCTTCTAAATGGAATGGTGGTGGCGGAATCAATGCTTTACCAACTTATTTTTATGAATTTGATAAATATGATCAAAGACGAGATGTCACAATCAATGCGTTCGAAATTAATGCTGATGATTTAACACAAGTGGTTAAAATTGACGCTTTAACAGACGGAAAATTCAGAAAGTCTTGGACAAAAGTAACAGGTCCTTCTCAAAATGTTGGAATCAATTGGCCAATTATGCGTTTTGCAGATGTTTTATTAATGTTTGCTGAGGCAGAAAATGAATTAAACGGTGGACCAACGGCTGCTGCAATAGATGCTTTGAGAGAAGTTAGAGCAAGAGCTTATGCAAACAATCCTGATAAAATGCCTGCAGTTACAGCGAATGGCTACCAAGGCTTTTTTGAGCAAATTGTACACGAAAGATTATTGGAATTTGGTGGAGAATCTATCCGAAAATATGACTTAATCAGATGGAATCTTTTAGGTCAAGTAGTAACAGAAACTCGTGCTAAATTGCAAAATTTATTAGATGGAACGGGAGAATATGCCAATGTACCTAAATACATCTATTATAAAATTGGGAAATACGATCCAACACAGACAGCCCAAAAAACTGTTTTGAGTTTAGATACTTATTTTGTTGGAAATGATAAAACAGAATTGTTCTACACTCCTTCTGTTGCTTCTACTCCAACGGGATATACACGCATAAACTGGCAAACAGGAATGGTTGCGACAATGATTAACGACGAACGAAAAGGTTGGTTACAATATTACAAACCAAATCATTCAGAATTGTTGCCAATCTATCAAGATATCATCAATACAAATTATAATTTAACACAAGATTACGGATACTAAAACACAATTATTATGAAAAAAACTTTTTATAAAATATTGATTATAGGAACAGTATTACTTACTGCAAATGCTGTAATCTCTTGTAATGATGATGAATTTCAGTCAGAATCTAACGATCCAATGAGAATGTTTACACCATTGTCTTTATCTGCCGAAAATTTTGAAACAGAAACTAAAGTCACATGGTCACCTTCTCTGTATACTAATAATATTGACGAAACTTATACAACAGAAGTTTCAAGCGATTCGTTATTTACAAATCCAAAAGATATCATTTTAACAAAAAAAACAGATTCTGCTGGAGTTGTTATTACGGATCAAGAAATTCCCGTGAGAAAAAATTTCTTTATACGTGTTAAAACAAATGCTTACGAAAACAGACCAGAATCTCACTGGTCTGTTAGTAAGCGAATTAAAATTATTGGAATCCAAATTTTGCATCCTATTTATGATCCAAATATTCTGGAGAATCAAGCAACGGTTAGTTGGGATGTAACTGCTGGAGTAACTGAATTGAGATTTCAAGCATATACACAAGTTTCTGGTCAGGATCCTGTTTATGTTAGCGATCCTATTATAAGTCAAATTACAAGTAGCGAAGCTACTGCTGGACTTAAAACAACAAAAGGGCTTAATCCAAGTACACGATATACAGTCGAAATTTATAAAGGAAATACAAGCGTTGGTTCTCAGAATTTCACGACTAAATCGTCTACAAGTTATAGTGTTATTGCTAATTCTGGCGATGATTTAATCACCTTGATTAACAATGCAAAAGATGGTGATATCATTGGATTAAATCCTGGTAAATATGATTCTGGAGATAAATTGTTTGCAATTAATGCGAAGAAAATTTCATTGATTGGAATTTCTGGAAATCCAGAAGATACAAAAGTTTCTTTCAAAGAATTTACGTTAAATGATACTGGGGCTGGTTTACATCTAAAGAATATCGAATTAGATGGAAGCGCAAATACGGCAGATTATTTAATCAATTTGACAAGCAGCAGCAGCAATGGTGCGAAGGCTAATTTTGCAAATGTATTGATTGAAAACTGTATTGTAAGTAGTGTTAAAACCTCAGCTTTCAGAGCAAATAGAGGTCCAAATAGCGGATATGTAATGGATAAATTTGAGATTAAACATTCTTTCTTCAAGAATTTCCCAGCTTCATCTTACGGATTTTTACATTTAGACAAATTAGTTTTTAACGAAGTTAATATCGAAAATTCAACATTTACAGAAGTTGGAGATTTATTTATTCGATACAGAGAAAGTATTACTACGCCATCTGCTAACGCAACAATTAATGTCAACAATTGTACAATTAATAGTTTTGGACAAAGTTCTTCTTTTCCACTATTAGACAATAATAACGTGCCGATCAAAGCTAATTTTACCAATAATATTATTGCAAATTCGCCAAGAGTTGGAGGAAGTTTATCGAGTAATAATTTAATTCGTTTAGCTACTTCAAGTACAGCTGTTTTTACGTTCAACAATTTCTATAATTTGACGAATGGTAAAGCAGCTGATTTACAAAAACTTGTTTTTCCTACTGGAGGAGTAACTTCTACGAATAATCAAGACAATGCTCTAAATTGGACAAACACAACAATTGATTTTACATTACCAGTCAATTCTCCATTAAGAACTGCATCTTCTACAGGTGCTGCGATTGGAGATCCAAGATGGTGGAATTAATTAAACGATAAAAAATGAAATCACACATCGCAATTACATTTATATTTTTAATTCATTCATGTTTATTTGCACAGAATTTACCTGCTTTTCCTTCTGCCGAAGGATATGGCAGGTACAGTTCTGGTGGACGAGGTGGAGAAGTCTATATTGTCACAAATCTCAACGATTCTGGTAAAGGAAGTTTACGATACGGAATTCAAAAAAAATTGAGCAGAACAATCGTTTTTGCTGTTTCTGGAAACATTATATTGCAATCTCCTTTGGATATTAATTACGGAAATATTTCTATTCTTGGACAAACTGCTCCTGGAGATGGTATTACGGTTTCTAATTATCCTGTAACCATCAAATCTGACAATGTAATTATTCGTTACATGAGATTTCGTTTAGGCGATTTAGCAAAAGTAGAAGGTGATGCTTTGGGTGGTCGAAATGCACAAAATATAATCATAGATCATTGTTCGGTAAGTTGGGCTACAGATGAAAACATCTCGTTTTATCGTGTCAAAAATCTTACAATTCAATGGTCTATCATATCAGAAGCTCTTAATAAATCTGTTCATATAAAAGGAGCGCATGGTTATGGTGGAATTTGGGGTGGTGAGCCTGCAAGTTTCCACCACAATCTAATTATGAGTAACAATAGTCGAAATCCTCGTTTTAGTGGGTCAGAATCAACGGTAAATCCTGAAGATGAAATGGTTGATTTTCGTAATAATGTAATTTTTAATTGGGGCGCAAATTCTATTTATGGCGGAGAAAAAGGAAAATATAATTTGATTAATAATTATTTCAAATCTGGACCAGCCACAAAACATAAAAATAGAATTGTAAATCCTTCTATTCCATATGGTAAATTTTATGTCAACGGAAATTTTGTAAAAGGTTATGCTGATATAACAGCAAATAACTGGAATGGCGGTGTACAAGCCGATGAACCTTTAAAAGCAAAAGCTGAAACTGAATTTGGTAAAAATGAAATTATCACTCATTCTACTGAAAATGCCTACAAAATGGTTCAAGCACATGCGGGAGCAAGTTTAAAACGCGATGAAGTTGATAATCGATTAATTGGTTATTTAACAAACGGATATCCAAAAAATATGACCGGAATTATTGATAGTCAAACAGAAGTTGGTGGATTTCCTACGTTAAAAACATACAATATTCCTACAGATACAGATCAAGATGGAATGGACGATGAATGGGAAAAAAGAAATAATTTGAAAGTTGGTATTAATGATGCAAACGGTTACAATTTATCAAGTCAATATACCAATTTAGAAGTTTATGCAGAATCGTTAGTTTCAGAAAAGATTAATTCAGCGAATAACAAAGTCAAAGATTATGATTTTATTGTAGCGAAAGATGGTTCTGGTCAATTCAAAACTATTCAAGAATTAATTGCTGCACTACCCGATTTTAGTCGAGTTCCTGTAAAAGTTTTGATCAAAAATGGAGTTTATAAAGAAAAAATTACCTTACCTCCTTCTAAAACGATGATTAATTTTATTGGCGAAGATCAACACAAAACCATTTTGACGTATGATGATTACGCATCAAAATTAAATAATATTGGTCAAGAAATTGGAACATCTGGTTCGGCTTCATTTTTTATTTTTGGAGACAATTTTTCAGCCGAAAATATAACATTCGAAAATAGTGCAGGCGAAGTTGGACAAGCTGTTGCTGTTCGTGTTGATGCAGATAAAATAAAATTTACAAATTGTCGGTTTTTAGGAAATCAAGATACATTGTATTTGGTAAAAAGCGGAAGCAGACAATATTTTAACAACTGTTACATCGAAGGTACAGTCGATTACATTTTCGGAGCAGGAACCGCTTATTTTGAGAACTGTCAGCTAAATAATAAAGGGAAAGGATACATTACAGCGGCATCAACGACAGAAGATCAGAAATACGGTTTCGTTTTCGAGAATTGTAAAATTTCAGGAAACAATCAAGATTCTCATCATTTGGGAAGACCTTGGCGACCTTTTGCTCAAACTGCTTTTATCAATTGCGACATAGATTTGTCTGTCAAAGCGGAAGGTTGGAACAATTGGGGAAAAGTTGCAAATGAATCTACAGCTCGCTACTCCGAATATAAATCTACAGGTAAACATATCGCAAATAAAAGAGTTAAATGGAGTCGTCAATTAACTGCTCAAGAAGCTTTAGCATTCTCTAAAAATAATGTTTTGGGTGATTGGATCGTCAATTAAACTCCTCACTAATTTTAAAAATTAATACGTATGAAAAAAATTATTGCCACAATAACAACATTAATCCTTGTCACTTCTTGTAGTAACAGATTGGTTCAACATGAAAACAATGGATTTACCTATTCCGAAATTTCTATAAAAGAAGGTGGAAAATGGGTAGATGGAAAAAGAGGTCATAAAGAATATGAAGGCGGAACATTTCGAAATGTACAAGAACATACGCTTGATCCACAACATACCGATCATGCTTTCGATATTCGATACGAAGGTCCAGGTTGGGAAAATCAAAATGTTGGTTATCGCTTGTATTTGGATTGGAGAAATGCGGTTGATATTTTCGGGAAAAAGGTAAAAACACAAGTTTTGCAAGATGTTGGACAAGATGGTTTTGATTCTTATCACGAACCTCTTCCTTGGGGACAAGATATCTTGAAAGCTGGGAAATCGCTTGGAATTGGTGGTTTTGGGCGATTAGTGAATGATACAGTTGCGCATTTGCATCAAGTTGAGAATACATATGTCAAAGTAAAAAACAGTAAAAATGTTTCGAGTTTTGAAATTGATTATTCTAAATGGAAAACTGCGGATCACACAACAGATGTAAAAGCAAAAGTTTCGATTTATCCTTATGATCGTTTTTCTAAATTTGAATTGAAAACTTCTGTCTTAACGAATGGTTTAACAACTGGTTTGGTAAAATTCAAAAATATTCCGTTGCAGCAAAAGAAAAGCGCAAATGGAAGTTGGGGATATATCTCAACTTACGGAAAACAAACTTTAGTTGACAAAAATGATTTGCTTGGAATGGCAATTTTCTATAAATCGGATGAGGTAGAAAAATTAGTAGACGGAAAAGATGATCATTTAATTGTTTTCAAACCGACAACCAAAACAATGACATATTATATTTTGGCAGCTTGGGCACAAGAGCCAAATGGACTTAAAAACGAAACTGAATTCTACAATGATTTGAATTCGAAATTAGTTCAATTAGAAAAGTCTAATCGTTTATAAATAATTGATGATGAAAAACATTTTAAAAACAACGGTTTGTGGTTTGATGATAATTTCGAGTACGTCTTGTATCAGTCAGAAAAAAAATACAGAAGATATTCTTGTCAATCCAAAGTTAAAATGGTCAGAACGAATGGCAATTTCAGAGACTATTCGTTTCCCTGATCCTACACTTTTAGATTTTCAAAACAAACCACGTTGGAGTTATACAAATGGATTGGTTTTAGACGCTATGTACAAAGTATATGAGCAAACAAATAACCAAACAGTGTATAATTATATCTACATTTATGCAAATAGAATGATTGATTCGAACGGAAAAATTGATACGTATAAATTCGAGAATTATAATTTAGATATGATCAAATCTGGCGACGCAATTTTTGATTTATATGAAAAAACAAAAGAAAATCGTTTCAAAATTGCAATGGAAACGTTGGATAAGCAATTAGAACAACAACCAACAACAACGGAAGGCGGATATTGGCACAAAAAAATCTACCCAAATCAGATGTGGTTAGATGGTGTTTACATGGCCGAACCTTTTCATGCAAAATATGCAACAAAATTTCAGAGCACAACTGAAGCGAAGAAATCGTACGATAAAATTGTTTTACAATTTGACTTAATCGAAAAATATAACCGCGATCCAAAAACTGGTTTATATTATCATGGTTGGGACGAAAGCAGAAAAGAAAAATGGTCAAATAGTACAACAGGTCTTTCTCAACACTTCTGGTCGCGAGGAATGGGTTGGTACGGAATGGCTTTAGTTGATGTGTTAGATTATTTGCCAAAAGATTATCAAGGTCGTGATAAATTAATCAAATACCTTAATCAATATGCGGAAGCGATTGTGAAGGTTCAACATTCTTCGGGGACTTGGTATCAAGTTTTGGATCAAGGAAATAGAACAGGGAATTATTTGGAAGCTACAGGTACTTCGATGTACGTTTATACGTTAGCAAAAGGTGTTAACAAAGGTTATTTGCCAAAATCACACATGAAAAATGCCAAAAAAGGATTTGAAGGAATTTTAAAAGAGTTTATTCAAGTTGATGAAAAAGGTATTGTAAGTTTAGAAAAATGCTGTGCTGTTGCAGGTTTAGGAGGAAATCCTTATCGCGATGGTTCTTACGAATATTACATTAGTGAAGAAATAAGAGCAAATGATCCAAAAGGAACTGGACCATTTATATTAGCTGCATTAGAATTAAATCGTTAATCGCCATGAAATCAACATTAATTCTCCTATCATTATTAGGATTAAATTTCTTGCCTATACACGCTCAAAAATCAAATGTTTGGGTATCAGATTTAGGAAACGGAACATACAAAAACCCTGTTTTATATGCAGATTATTCTGATCCTGATGCAATTCGTGTCGGTGATGATTTTTTCATGACAGCTTCCAGTTTTAATGAAGCGCCAGGTTTACCAATTTTACATTCAACTGATATGATTAATTGGAAATTGGTCAATCATGCCCTACCCGATGTTTTTCCTATCAAACATTTTAGCACGCCAAAAAGAGGCGATGGTGTTTGGGCGCCGAGTATCAGATTTCATAACAACGAATATTATATTTATTGGGGCGATCCAGATTTCGGAATTTATATGGTTAAAACCAAAAATCCTTTCGGGAAATGGGAAGATCCAATTTTAGTTGAAGAAGGAAAAGGTATTATTGATACATGTCCGTTTTGGGATGAGGACGGAAATGCCTATATCGTGCATGGTTGGGCAGGAAGTCGCGCTGGCGTAAAAAGCCTTTTGACAATCAAAAAAATGAATGCGGAAGGAACAAAAGTCTTAGATAAAGGAAAACACATTTTCGATGGACACGAAAATCACCCAACTGTCGAAGGACCAAAAGTTTATAAACGCAACGGTTTTTATTATATTTTTGCTCCTGCAGGTGGTGTAGCTACTGGTAGGCAATTGGTTTTACGTTCAAAAAATATTTATGGACCTTATGATGAAAAAATTGTTTTAGAACAAGGAAAATCAACTATCAATGGACCTCATCAAGGTGCTTGGGTGGATACAAAAAATGGAGAAGATTGGTTCTATCATTTTCAAGATGCAGATACGTATGGACGAATTGTTCATCTTCAACCAATGAAGTGGATCAACGATTGGCCGTTTATTGGTGTAGATCAAGATAAAAATGGAATTGGAGAACCTGTTTTGACATATAAAAAACCTACAATTTCGAATAAATCTGAAATTATAAATCCTTCGGAAACGGATGATTTTAAAGGAAATGATATTGGATTACAATGGCAATGGAGTGCAAATCCTTCAATTGTTTGGTACAGTAAGTTAGCAAATCAAAATTTTCTTCGTCTTTTCTCGATCAAAGTTCCTGAAAATTCGAATAATCTTTGGACGGTTCCTAATTTGTTAACGCAGAAATTTCCTGCACCAAATTTCACAGCTTCAACAAAAGTAAAACTTACGCCTGAAGATGCTACAGAAGGGAAAACTGCTGGTTTATTAATCATGGGAACAGATTATCAATCTTTAGTTATCACAAATAAAAAAGATGGATATTATTTACAATTGATTCGTGCAGAAAAAGCAGAGAAAAATAATCCCGAAAAAATTCTATCCGAAGTAAAATTATCAACTAATGAAGTTTTCTTGAAAGTAAAAGTGAGCGAACCAAACGGAATTTGTCAATTTAGTTTTAGTGAAAACGGAAAAAAATATACATCAATCGGAGAACCATTTCAAGCTAAACCAGGAAAATGGATTGGAGCAAAAGTTGGTATATATAGTATGAGTTCTCAAGATGCGAAACGTGGTGGTTATGCTGATTTTGATTGGTTCAGAATAGATAAAAACGAGAAATAATGAAGACAAAACAATTTTTATATACTTTAATTTGCTTCATTACTATGTCAATTTTTTGTCATGCACAAAAAGGAAAATCAATCACAATTTTCTTAATAGGAGATTCAACTGTTGCAGATTATACAGGCGATTATGATCCTGGTAAAAACTATATGAAAAACAGATATCCAATTGCTGGTTGGGGACAAGAATTTCAACCATTTTTTGCAAAAGATAGCGTACAAGATGTGAAACATTTAGCGAATAAAAATATCATCGTCAAGGATAAAGCAAAAGGTGGTCGAAGTACGCGTACTTTTTTTCAAGAAGGTAGATGGCGAGAGGTCTATTCACAACTAAAAGAAGGTGATTACGTGTTGATTCAATTTGGACATAATGATGCCGCCGAAGATAAACCAGAACGATTTGTAAATTTAGAAGGTTACAAGGAATTTTTGAGATTATATGTGGATCAAACAAGAGAAAAAGGTGCAATTCCGATTATTCTAAGTCCCGTTGCAAGAAATTATCCTTGGAAAAATGGAAAGCTAGAAAATGTACATGGCGAATATCCATTTGTCGCTAAAGAAATTGCAAAAGAAAAAAATGTTGCATTCTTAGATTTGAATCAATTATCAATGGATTTTTTTAGCCAAAAAGGACAAGAATATGTAACAAAAACCTATTTCATGAATTTTGGAGCGAATTTGTACGATGCTTATCCAAATGGACAAAAAGATAACACACATTTTCAAATTGCAGGCGCAAAAGCTGTCGCATCAATTGTTTTCAAAGAATTCAAAACTATCATTCAAAACAAAAACATTAAATAATGAAAAAATACATAAAACTACTTACAGTTGCGTTAGCAATTGTTTGTTCTACTCATTTATCAGCTCAAGTTGATGAGAATATTTACAAGGATATTGAGTTTAATATGCCGAAAGTAAAAGAAACTTCGTTCCCAAATCGTATTGTTTCAATTGCTCAATATGGCGCAAAATCGGACGGAATTTTCAAAAATACAGAAGCAATCAACAAAGCTATTTCAGAAACAAGCGCGAAAGGTGGAGGAAAAGTTGTTATTCCGCGCGGAATTTGGTTGAGTGGTCCTATCGAAATTAAAAGTAATATCAATTTACATTTAGAAGATGGCGCTTTATTGATTTTTAGTAAAGATTTCAACGATTATCCTTTGGTTGAAACAAGCTTCGAAGGTCTAAATACAACGCGTACAGCTTCTCCTATTTCTGCTAAAAATGCGCAGAATATTGCGATTACAGGAAATGGAACAATCGATGGAAATGGTGATGCGTGGCGTTTTGTAAAGAAGGGTAAAATGACAGATTCTCAATGGAAAAATCTAGTTGCGTCTGGCGGAGTTTTATCAGATGATAAAAAAACGTGGTTTCCAAGTGAAGGCTCTAAATTAGGTTATATCAGCAGTTCTAATTTTAATGTTCCTGATAAAATCAACAAAGAAGATTTAATTAAAGTAAGAGATTTTTTACGCCCAGTAATGGTTAGCATTGTCAATTCGGATCGTGTACTTTTAGATGGTCCAACGTTTCAAAATTCACCTGCATGGAATATTCATCCATTAATGAGTTCGAATATTATCATTCGAAATTTGAATGTTAGAAATCCTTGGTATTCGCAAAATGGAGATGGATTGGATTTAGAATCTTGTAAAAATGTGTTGATTTACAACAATACGTTTGATGTTGGTGATGATGCAATTTGTATCAAATCTGGAAAAGATAAAGATGGTCGCGATCGTGGAATTCCTACTGAAAATGTAATTATCAAAAATAACACAGTTTATCATGCGCACGGCGGATTTGTGATTGGTAGCGAAATGTCTGGTGGCGTTCGTAATGTTCATGTTTCTGGTGCAACTTTTATCGGAACAGATATTGGTTTAAGATTCAAAACGACTCGTGGACGTGGTGGATTAATCGAAAATATTTATATCTCTAATATTGATATGATTAATATTCCTGCGCAAGCAATTGGTTTTAACATGTTTTACGAAGGAAATTCTCCAATTGTAGAAGATGATCAAAATGCAGATGACGAAAAAAGGAATGATAAAAAAGTTCCTGTAACAGAGGAAACCCCAACAATTCGAAATATATTTTTCAAAAACATTAATGTTGTAAGTTCTCACGAAGCTTTGTTTATCATGGGACTTGCAGAAATGAATATTAAAAATATTGTGGTTGAAAATTCTACTTTCGACACAAAAAAAGCTTTAAGTATTATTGATGCTGATGGAATTCAACTGAAAAATGTAAAATTCAATTACAAAGACGGAAAAGCGGTTACAATTTTTAATAGTAAAAATGTTGATTTAAGCACTACTGAATTCAAGTCTGCTACAACTCCAGAAATTAAGATTATTGGTAATGAATCTGATAAAATTAAGTTACCAAAAGCATTTGATAAGAAGAATGTAACAAGTTCTAAAGAAGTCAAAAAGAATGCAGTTATCAATTAAAAAGATTTTGTTTGTTTTTATGATGCATATGGTGATAGCCTTCGGTCAAGTTGAGAGACCGAAGGCTTCGCCTTATACAATCGAAACGACTTACAAAAAATTAAAGAAAAATTACCCTTTTATTACGCCGATTTCTTCGAAAAACTTTGAAAATATAAATGCTTTTGAGGATATAATTTATCAAGAAAAACATCAATTAAAAGCTGATATTTATCAACCAAAAAATCAAACTAAACCCTCTATAGCAATTGTTCTTGTACATGGTGGAGGTTGGATTTCGGGTAGCAAAGAGAATCAAAAACCAATGGCTCAAGCGTTGACTTCAGCTGGTTTTGTAACAATGGCGATAAATTATAGATTAAGTGATGTTGCAAAATATCCAGCTCCTTTAGAAGATATGGATGATGCAGTTAATTATTTGATAAATAATCGTAAAAAATACAAACTCGATCAATCTAAAATCGTTATTCTTGGCGCTTCTGCTGGTGCTCAATTGGCAACACTTTACGGCGTAAAATCAAAGAAAATTGCTGCAATTATAAATGTTGATGGAATTGTTTCTTTTATTCATCCCGAAGCTGAAGAAGGTACTTATGCCAGTTATTTTTTCGGTTATACGAAACAAGATAATTTTGAACTTTGGAAAGAAGCTTCTCCTTTAGAATATGTTACTTCTAAAACGCCTCCTACTCTATTTATCAATAGTTCACAACCGAGATTTCGAGCTGGTAGAGATGATATGATGAAAAAATTAAATGATTATCATATTCTAAATGAAGCATACGAAATTAAGAATTCGCCCCATTCTTTTTGGTTGATGAACCCTTGGTTTGATGAAACGAAACACTACATTATTGATTTTTTAACGAAACGATTTAACAAATGAAAATCATTCAATTCATTTTTATAGTTTGTTTACATTTCATCTTTATCAATGTAAATGCTCAGTACAAAACAATTACTGTTGCAAAAGATCAACAAGCAGATTTTACATCTATTCAAGAAGCTATTAATTCTTTGAGAGATTTAGGACCTGATCAAGCTTTAATTCTTGTTAAAAATGGTGTTTATCACGAAAAAATTAGAATTCCTTCTTGGAAACATAAAATAACGATAAAAGGTGAAGATTCGGAGAAAACTATTATTACTAATAATGATTTTTCTGGAAAAATAGATGGTTTAACAAATCAAAAAATGACAACCTATAATTCCTACACTTTTTTGGTTGAAGCAGATGATATTCAGTTAGAAAATCTTACGATTCAAAACGAAAGTTGTAACCAAGGACAAGCTGTTGCGTTGCATGTGGAAGGCGATAAATTTGTGGCAAAAAATATTCGATTATTAGGATGTCAAGACACATTGTATACTGCAACAAACAGAAGTCGTCAATATTATCAAAATTGTTATATCGAAGGAACGACAGATTTTATTTTTGGTGAAGCAATTGCTGTTTTTGAGAATTGTACCATAAAAAGTTTGGCTAATTCTTATATTACAGCTGCGGCAACACATCAAGAGCAAGAATTTGGTTATGTTTTTTTCAATTGTAGTCTTATTGCAGAAGACAATTTGACAAAAGTTTATTTGGGAAGACCTTGGCGTCCTTTTGCCAAAACAGTTTTTATACATACCGAAATGGGAAAACATATTCTTCCTATTGGCTGGAACGAATGGAAAGGTGATGCAATGTTTCCAGATAAAGAAAAAACAGCTTATTATGCAGAATATAAAAGTAAAGGTTTAGGAAATAATCCTCAAAAAAGAGCAAGTTGGTCGCATCAATTAACCGAAAAAGAAATACAAAAATATACCATCGAGAATATTTTTAACGGATGGAATCCAAAGCAAAATTAACATGAAAAAAATAATTTTATCAACGATATTATGCTTGTTTTTTAGCATATCATTCGCCCAAAAAAGAACCCTATTTCTTGTTGGAGATTCGACAATGGCGAATAAAGAAAATCCAACTAAAAATCCTGAACATGGCTGGGGACAACTTTTGCCTGAGTTAATGAATTCTGATTTAGAAATTCAGAATCATGCGACAAATGGAAGAAGTTCTAAGAGTTTTAGAATAGAAGGAAGATGGAAAAAAGTTCAGAGTCAATTGAAAAAAGGTGATTATGTAATCATTCAATTTGGGCATAACGATCAAAAAATTGAAGATTCTGTTCGTTACACAAATCCTGTCACTCAATATCGCGCAAATTTGGAACAATATGTTACAGAAGCTCGTGCAAAAGGTGCTATTCCAATTTTAATGACTTCTATTGTTCGTCGAAATTTTAATGAAAAAGGCGTTTTGGTTGATACACATGGTTTATATCCTTTGATTGTGAGAAATGTTGCAAAAGATTTGGATGTTCCGTTTGTTGATATGCAATATTTAACAGAGAAATTGGAAATAAAATATGGTCCAGAAAACTCTAAAAAATTGCATTTACATTATCAACCAAATGAAATTGATTATTATCCAAAAGGCAAAGACGATGATACACATCTATCAAAACTTGGAGCCGAAGAAGTTTCGAAATTAGCGGTTAAAGAACTGATCAAGCTAAATATTGGCTTAGAGAAGTATGTTAAAAAATAAGTTTTTAGTTTTTATTTTAAATCAATACCCCTCAACAAAAAATTTTGAAGAGGGGTATTTTTATATTTTTTTTTAAAAAATTATTAGTCAACAATTATTCGATTATTTACTTTTTTATTTCCAATTATTGATTGATTAATAAAATTGAAAACTTCATCCAAATATTGTTTTCTCAATCCAGACCATTCATGTTTTCCTGAATTAGAGAAAATAGCAAAAGATGCTTGACTATATTTTCTATTTAAATCCTCTAAAGTAGCAGAACCATTTAAAGGAAAAAAACCTGGTTGATTATCCAAACAACTTCTGTGCGGCGCATTGTAAGCTGGTACTACATCATCGCTTAAACCATGTACATAAACTGTTGGCAAAACACTCGATTTTGTAACATAACGGTCGTCTACAATCGCTCCGGCATAACTTACTAATCCATCAATTTTAACTTGATTGAATTGATTTCCGTACCATAAATCTCTCAAATAATAAGCATTTAGAATAGTTTCTGCTCCTGCACTACTTCCTCCTAAAATTAATTTATTAATCGAAAATTTAAGTTCTTTTGAATTATTTTGAATAAAATTTAGCGCAGTTAAAACATCAAAAGAGGCTTCTTTAAAAATCATCAACTTTTCTTGTTTTGGTAAATCACACCCAAAACCAGCCGAAGAATTTGCCAATAATCTATACGAGATAGAAACAGCTATGAAACCTCTTTCTTGAGCATCTTTCATTCGTTCAATTTCTTCTTTATCCGCTCTTGTTCCTCCTGAAAATCCTCCTCCGTGTACCCAAGCAAATACATTATAGGATTGATTCTCTTTATAGTTTTTCGGATAATAAATATCAAACGCTAAATTATTTTTTTTATCATATACTATCGTTTTCTGCGCATATGTATAACTTATCATTAAAAATAAGGCAACTAAATATTTCATTTTTCTTCTATTTTAAATAAAAATTGCTTGACTTTAACTTCTTACGTCGTCAATTTGTCAAGCAATTTACTATAAATAATTTTCCCTTTAATTATTCTATTTTTTTACGAAATAATGATTGTGCTAATCGAATGTTCTTGCGAATTCACCTCAACAGCTTCTCCTTCTATCCATAAATTATATTGATAAGGTTTATCTGTTTGATTCATCACAACCACCACAACTTTTCCGTCTTTGTTTACAAAGGAAGTTGTCATTAAATCTGAACGATTAGACGATGCCGCAATTCTTTGCGCACCTGGACGAATAAATTTTGAGAATTGACCAATGTAGTAAAACGAATTTGTATACGTAACCTGTCCATTTCTAGTATCACCATGAATTGGTGCAAAACAGAAATTTCCTACGTGATTTGGTCCTCCTTTTTCATCCAACAAAACATTCCAATCTGTCCAAGCAACTGTTCCGGAGTTAAAATCGTTGATCATATTGTAACCATATTTTTCACCCAATGCCCAATTTCCCATTTGATTGTAATCAAATTGTTCTTTACAACCTTCTGTAAAAATTAAATTAACATTTGGAAAAGCTTCATGAGTTAACGCTACATTATTGAATAAATTCACGCTTCCGTTCCATGTTTCGTACCAGTGAAAACCAACTCCCCAAACATATTTAGCAGCTTCAGAATCATTCAAAATAGTTGAAGCACGTTGATAAATTAAATCACGGTTATGATCCCACACAATAATTTTTTTGTCTTTTAATCCTTTTTGGTGAAAAGTCGGACCTAAATTATTTTTCAAGAAATCACGTTCTTCTTCAGCTGTATAAATACACGATTCCCATGTTTGCGTTGCCATTGGTTCGTTCTGAATAGAAACTCCCCAAATTGGTAAACCAATTTTCTCATAATTCTCGATAAATTTCACAAAATAGTTAGCCCAAGTTTGGTAATATTCAGGTTTCAAAGAACCTCCTTTCAACATACTGTTATTCGTTTTCATCCAAGCTGGCGGACTCCAAGGACTTGCATATAAACGATAAGCGTCTTTCATTTCTGCTTTTGCCATTTTTATCATCGGAATTTTATAATTCAGATCATGTCCAATGTCAAAAGTTTTCAACTCTTTATCATTGTCTTTTACATAAGTGTAACTATCGCTCGAAAAATCACTCGAATTTATTGTTGTTCTAATCAATGAATAACCAATTCCTTCTTTTTCGCTATAATAAGCTTTGATAATTTCTTGTTGCGTTTTCTTTGGCAATTTTGCTAAAACTTCCGCAGAAGCATCTGTGATTGCACCTCCAATTCCTTCAAATTTTTGGAATTTACGTTTTGGATCAATAAAAATTGCAATATCCGTTTCTTTTGGTTGCGGAAATTTTTTGACTGCTACTTTATCTGTTGATTTTGTAATTCGTTGATTGGTATTTTTTGCAGTTGTATATATTTCGATTTTCTTATTCGATAGTTTAAAATCTTGCGCATTTACTGCAAAATAATTTAACAGCAAACCTGCAATAACAGGATATTTCAAATGTGATTTTGTCATAATTATTATTGAATTAAAAATTTAGCTAAAATTGGTAAATGATCTGATGGATATTTGAAATCATAGAAATCATCAATCGTATTGAAACTTTTACACGTTACTTTTGGATTCTTTTTGTAAAAAATGTAATCTAAAATTTCTGTTCCTTTTACATTGAATTTGAAATCTTCCCATGTAAAATCTGGTCCATAAACCATTTGCGCATTAAGGCGAGTATCTAAATATTTGTTTTGAATATATTTTACAGAGGCATCATCATGATTCATGTTAAAGTCTCCCATAAAAAATGCTGGATAATCTTTTTTACTTGTTAAATCATGAATTAATTGATCGATTAATTCTAATGATTTTTGACGCGCAACTTTTCCAACGTGATCAAAATGAGTATTGATTACCCAAAATTTCTTTTTTGTTTTCTTGTCTTGAAATAATCCGTAAGTGATAATTCTGTTGTATGCTGCATCCCAACCTTTTGATTCTTTTTCTGGCGTTTCTGACAACCACATCGTTTTTTGTTCTAAAACTTTGTATTGATCTTTTTTGTAAAAAATCGCCGAATATTCAGCATTTTTATCACTTGAACGAGGTTCTCCGATAAAATCTAATTGTGAATCATTTTGTTTGATAAAATCTAGTTGAGGAACTTGCGCTTCTTGTACACCAACAAAATCAGCATCATAATATTTGATTAAATCAACCAATTTTTGTTTGCGAATATTCCAATGATTTGCGCCATCATCAACAGAAGCTAATCTAATATTGTAAGACATAATTGATATATTTTGTTGAGCAAAACCTATCATTGTCATGATTAAAACTAAACTTAAACTAATATATTTTTTCATGTGTGAATTTTTGTAAAAATCCAAGTAAGCACTTACATACTTACTTGGTTGAGAAATAAAACTAAATTTCTAACTATATATGAGGAATTTAATCAACTAAAGTAAAACTTGTTTTAAGTGAAGCGTTAGAATCTCCTCCAACAAAAATGTCGAAATCTCCTGCTTCTGCAACATAGTTCATATTGATATCGTGGAATTTTAAATCTTCTGAAGTTAATGTAAACGTAATTGTTTTTGTTTCTCCTTTCTTAATCATCACTTTATCAAAACCTTTCAATTCTCGAACTGGACGCGTCACACTTCCTATTAAATCGCGAACATATAATTGTACTACTTCTTCTCCATCGTAGTTTCCTGTATTTTTAACATTTACAGTGACTTTGATTTCATCTTTTCCATTCCTCATCGTTGATTTGTTCAACTTTAAGTTACTATAATCAAACGTTGTATAACTTAAACCATAACCAAATGGATATAAAGGCGAATTCGGAGAATCTGTATAACGAGATTTATATTTTTGCTCCGCATCACTCGCTCCTAAATAAGGTCTACCTGTATTTTTTTGATTGTAATGAATTGGAATTTGACCTACAGAACGAGGAAATGTCATCGGTGTTTTGGCCGAAGGATTGTATTTTCCATACAACACATCTGTAATCGCTAAACCTCCCATTGTTCCTGGATACCATGCGTATAAAATTGCATCCATATTATCATTTTCCCACGAAATTGTCATTGGACGACCAGCCATTAAAACTAAAACAATTGGCTTACCAAGTTTCTTTAATTCTTTTAATAATTCTTTCTGATTTCCTGGTAAATCTATATTTGTTTGAGAAGCAGCTTCACCTGTTTGATTCTCGTTTTCTCCCATAACCGCAACAATTACATCCGAGTTTTTCGCTACATTAATTGCTTCTTGAAAACCATCAGTTTTAGATGAATTAAGTTCTGTTCCTTGTGCATAAGTAATTTTTGCATTTTTACCTAAAACATCATTCAAACCTTCCCAAACAGACCATGCTTTTCCATAACGATCTCCACGTGCAGCCCAGTTTCCAATGATATTTTTCTCATCTTTTACTAATGGACCAATAACTGCAACTTTTTGAGATTCTTTTAATGGTAAAATTTGTTTCTCATTCTTTAATAAAACCATTGATTTACGCGCAACATCACGAGCTTCATTTAAAAACTCTTGTTTCATTACCGTTTCTTTCTCACGTTTTGAATTTGAATAACGATATGGATCTTCGAAAAGTCCTAAGTCATATTTTGCTTCCAAAATTCTACGAACTGCAGTATCAATCACATCTTGTTTTACTTTTCCTTCTTTTACCAATTTTGGTAAATGATTAAGAAAAGCACCACTCATCATATCCATTTCAATACCTGCTTCAACCGATTTTAGAGTTGCTTCTTCCAAATCTTTTGCAATTCCATGAGGAACTAACTCCTGAATCGCAGTATAATCTGTTACAACAAACCCTTTATAATTCCACTCTTTACGCAAAATTTGATCGTACAAATATTTACTTGCTGTAGAAGGAACTCCTCCAATTTCGTTGAAAGACGTCATGAAAGATCCAGCACCTGCATCAACAGTCGCTTTGAAAGGCGGCAAAATATAATCTCTTAAGAAACGATCAGAAATTTCTACCGAACCATAATCGCGACCAGCCTGCGCTAAAGCATATCCTGCAAAGTGTTTTGTACACGCTAAAACGGTATTTAAATCATATAAACTTTTACCTTGAAAACCATTAACACGCGCTATTGCAATTTTACTTCCTAAGAAAGTGTCTTCACCTGCACCTTCAGAAACACGTCCCCAACGAGGATCAAAACCGATATCAACCATCGGAGCAAAAGTCCAATGAACTCCACCTGCAGCTGTTTCTTCAGCAGCAATTCGAGCCGATTTTTCAATTGCTTTTAAATCCCAAGAAGAAGCTTCACCAAGTGGAATTGGGAAAATAGTTTCGTAACCATGAATTACATCGTATCCAAAAATTAATGGAATTCCAAGACGTGTTTCTTCAACAGCTATTTTTTGTAATTTTTTAGTAATATCTGTTGTCGTTGCGTTAAACACGGACCCCATCATACCTTGTTTCGTGTATTTTATATAATTTTTATCAATTGCAGATCCTGTAACATCACCTCCGTCATAGGTATATTGTACCATCTGACCTACTTTGTCATCAATCGTCATTTGACTCATCACATAATCAATAAATTCTGATTTCGATTTTGATTTATCAAACTTTATTTTTTGCGCATAAGTATTGAATGCTAATCCTAAGAAAGCAATTGAATAAATTAGTTTTTTCATTTTTTTGATTTTAATTCGAGGCTGTTGTTTTGAATTTCAATTTATCTAAACCTCTTTGTACATCTTCATTTTGCATAAACAATTTCCACAATAATCCAGAGCGATAATTCTCTATCATTGGTGTAATTGTTCCTTGATCTATCGCCAAATATTTTGTAATCACTCGATCATTTTTTACATCAACCGCATCATACGGACCTGCTACTCCAATCAAGCTTTTGTTTTGTTTTTCGTAAATAAACTTCAAGAAATCCATAGATTCTTTCGGTGTATATGGGAAAGACGATAACGCAGCTGTAGGCGTAATTACATTATTGTCATTTAATGGAGAGTGTGCTGTATAACCTTCTGTTCCATCTCGATTGAAGGTATAACTTGCCGTTAATCCCCACATATTTTTTTTGTACTTCTTGAAACTTTCCGTTTTTTGTTGATTGTAGATGTAATGAATCTTTGCTTGATTTTTCACTACTTTTCCATAATCAATACCAATTCCATCTATTAAATTGTTCGGATTAAGTCCAATAAATGAATATTGTGCCCAAAATAAAGGTCCAACATTTTTATTAGCTCCGTTATGCTTTACAATCAATGGAACTCCGTATGCAGAATCATTTGATTTTATATCACCATTTCTCGTCCAACCATTGTAATAAACTTCTGAATTGATAGAATGTTTTGGAGAAGCCGCAGCAATAACATACGTAATCATGGTTTCATCAAATCCTTTTAAAGGAAAATTGATTTTCCATTCGTAATTTGGAGACCAATGCCAGTACAACACATTTTCTCCTCGTGTATAAAAATTGAAATCGATTTCTTTCCAAAGTTGATCAGCTAATTGCGAAATCTCTATTTCTTTCTCATTTTTAGAATCTTTGAAATACTCTTTCAAACAAATTAAACCCTGAGCAAGAAATGCAGTTTCTACCAAATCACCTCCGTTATCGTATGTACTAAAAGCTTTTACTTTTCCTGTTTCGCCATTTAACCAATGTGGCCAAGCTCCATGAAAACGATTTGCATTTTGTAAAAATTTCAATCCTGTTAAAATTCGTTCAGTTGCTTCTTTTCTTGGAATAAATTCGCGATCAATACCAACAATTAAACTCATTAATCCAAATCCTGTTCCTCCTGTTGTAATGATATTTGAATCATTTTCTGGATAAAAACCATCAGGATGAAAACGTTCACGAGCTAATTTTGAATGAGGTTCAGCGTAATCCCAAAAATATTGAATCGTCTGTTTTTGAACTTTATCTAACAGCTTATTTTCTTGTTTTGTTTGAGCAAAAGCACTTGCGCCACATAAAAAAGCGCAAGTAACTATTGTTTTATTTAATTTAATCATTACCAACCTGGGTTTTGAGTCATTGTTGGAGTTTGAATAATTTGTCCATTTGGAATTGGGAACAATTCATGTTTTCCAGTAACGAAAGTTTTACCATTTTTCGCCATCATCTCTTTTGCTTGACCAGTACGAACTAAATCAAACCAACGATCATGCTCAAATGCTAACTCCAAACGTCTTTCATTCCAAATTTTTAATCGTAATTGATCTTTAGACATACTTGCTATTGGAGCTAATTTTACACGTGTTCTA
The DNA here is from genome assembly GCF_002484185.1 of Empedobacter sp. UBA7620. Lineage (NCBI taxonomy): Bacteria > Pseudomonadati > Bacteroidota > Flavobacteriia > Flavobacteriales > Weeksellaceae > Empedobacter > Empedobacter sp. UBA7620. Next base: position 52,904 of record NZ_DLJI01000051.1, read on the forward strand.
ACACGATTAAGAGGTGTTAAAGCATCTTGCCCAATTTCATTTGCTGCTTCAGCTTGAATTAATAAAACTTCAGAAAAACGAATTACACGAATGTTTTTGTCTCCATCCGCAGAACCAAGATTCGCACTTGAATACGCTTTTTCGTTATACATCGGGTTTTCTACAGAAGTTGGAACTAAACGACCGTCATATAAAGTTTCACCTCTAAAAATGATTGTTGCATCACGACGAATAGCATCTCCTTCAGCATTAAAAGCATCTAATAAATTTTGAGAAGGAACATTGAATCCCCATCCCCAACCTCCAGTACCACGAGCTCCTTGAGTTTCTGAATATTGTTGAACGCCATGCGCAACAGCATCTCCACGAGCTTGGATTTCAAATAAAGACTCTTTACCATTCTCAGTTTCTTTTCTCCAAGTTGTTGCGTAATCACTTTCTAAATCATAAATACCAGAATTAACAACGGTTGTAGCCATATCGTACGCTTGTTGATTTTTTCCTTGGTATAAATATACCTTTGCCAATAAAGCTTGAGCAGCTCCTTTTGTTGCACGTCCTAAATCTTTTGCAGCATATTCATTTTTAGTAGGAAGTTTTGATATTGCATCTAATAAATCTGCTTCAATGTATGCATAAACTTCTGCTTTTGGTTTACGTACTGAATAAGACGCCGGAACATCTAACTCCTGTATCACAGTATCTCCAAACATACGAACCAAATAGAAATAAGAAACAGCTCTCAAAAATTTTGCTTCCCCAATTAATCTATTTTTTTCTGCATCTGTGATTGATGATTCTGTCGTATATTTTATAGAATATGACGCTCTACCAATTGTTTTATAAAAACGCTTCCACATTGCTTCGATAGAACCTGTTGTAGAACTATGTAATAATTCGTCTAAATCTCGTTTATCTCCACCATTATCTGTAGAAGAACTTCCTTTATCTGCATTATCAGAAATCATTTCAGTAACTCCTAACCAAGAGAATGCATAATCCCAATCTGTAAACATTCCGTAAATACCATTCACATATTTTTCTGGAGATTGAGAAGCTTGATCATCAATAGCTATATTTTCTTGAGAATCTACATTCAAAAAATCACTTGTACATGAACTTAATGTTCCGATTGAAAGAATAGAAGCTAATGTTACTATTTTAAATATATTTTTTTTCATTTTTTTAAAATTTTCTAGATTAGAATTCTACGTTTAATCCAACTAAAAATGTTCTAACATTTGGATATGCAGAGAAATCCATACCTGTCGTTCCATAAGGACTTCCATCATAACGTTTTCCTTTTACATTATCTAAAGTTAATTCCGGTGTAAATCCTGAATACTTCGTAATCATGAATACATTTTGTGCACTAACATATAATCTTAGGTTTCTGATAAAATCAATTTTATCTCTAAAATTATATCCTATTGTCATGTTACTTAATTTGAAATAATTACCTTTTTCTAAATAGTAAGAAGAAGCAACTTGATCACGCTCCGCTCCTGGATGAGAATTTGTACTACCAGCTCCTGTCCAACGATCGTTAAACATATCAACTGTTATATTTTCCCCTCCTAAACGTGTATTTTTGATACCATTGTAAATCTTGTTACCTCCAGCTCCGTAACCGCTAATCGTTAAATCGAAATTTTTATATTCTAAACTAACATTGATTCCGTAGTTATATTTTGGAATATATGATCCCATGAATTTTTTATCACGATCATCAATAACTCCATCTCCATTTTGGTCTTTGTAGCGTAAATGTCCTGGACGAGCACTTGATAAATGAGCATTGCTATTTATTTCATCTTGTGTTTGCCAAACACCTTCTACTTCATATAACCAGAAAGAACCAAGTGGTTGACCAGCTTCTAAACGTTTTGCAATTTGTCCATTTCCTAAAGAACCTCCTGTCATTCCAGAATATCCTTCTTTAACAGACTTCACTTCATTTTCGTTGTAGTTGAAGTTACCACCAATCGAATATCTTAATCCTCCAGCTGTTTCATTACGATAATTTAAAGCAATTTCAAAACCTTGATTTACTACTTTTGCTGCATGATCATAAAAATCTTTTTCATAAGGAGATGAACCTATCTGTTTAATATTTAAGATGGCATTTTTCGTTGTCTTATTGTAATAATCTAAACTTCCTGATAATTTACCTTTCAATAACTCGAAATCTAGACCAGCACTCCATTCATCTACAATTTCCCATGAAATATCATAAGCAGGCGAACCGATATAAGCTCCATAAATTAAATCTTGACCTGGTCCAAATACATAATTCGCATTATCACTACCTGTAGAAGTTGTAATTGTTGTATAGTTGTATGGCACATCTGCATTACCTAAACGTCCCCAACCTCCACGAAGTTTTAAGAAAGAAATTACATTACTATCTTTTAAGAACTCTTCATTAGAAATATTCCAAGCAGCAGAAACAGAAGGGAAAGTTCCCCAATATTTTTCGTTTTGTTTAAACTGGCTTGAACCATCTCTACGAATAATTCCAGAAACGTAGTATTTATTTGCGTAATTATATTGTAAACGAGCAAAATAAGAAGCATAAGCAATTGGAGTATAATTATTTTGATCCATTGCAGCTTTGTATTGTCCAGAAGCATGATGAGCTGACCAGTATTGTTCTTTATCAGGAACATCATATACTGTGATATCTGAATATTGACCAATACCCATTTTTTCTGCAGAAACTCCCGCAACAACATTGAACGAATGATCTCCAAATTTGCGATCAAATGTTACGAAGTTTTCCCATGACCATCTAAATGTTTCTACATTATTTAGATTTAGAGAGTTATTCATATAAGTTGAACTCGCGGGATTCTTCGCTTTTAAACCTTCAAACTCAGCAGCAGTTCTAATTGGGTTACCAGCAATCCATCTTTCTTTAATTGGATTAAATTCTCTGTATTTGTACCAATATTTTGTACCCCCAGCACGAGAAGTAACTGTTAATCCTTTTGTAAGTTTCAACTCTGCTTCTATATTTCCTTGAAGTGTCGTAGAATTAGCTTTTTGATTATCATAATACAATGTTGACATTGGGTTACTATGAGAGTTCAAATTACTTGTCACCTCTCCAGGTTTTGCAACATATGTTACTTCTCCTGTTGTTGTATTAAAAATTGGTAACCCCCATCTTCCATTATCATATTTTACAGGAACCAATGGTGATTGACGGTAAGCTACATCAAATGCTCCATATGGTTTAGGATTCTCTCTAGAAAAAGTAGCACTAACATTTTGTTTAATCTTTAAGATTCCATCAAACAATTTATAGTCATTATTACTACGAACAGTTGTTCTTTTGAAGTTATTTCCTTCTAAAATTCCTTTCTCTTCGAAATTATTAATACTGAACATGTAATTAATATTTTCTCCAGCGCCAGCTAACGAAACATTATTACTAATTAATTGTCCTGTGGTTAACATTTCATCAAACCAATTCGTGTTATATTTTTGATTTGTAGAAATCAAAGAACCTCCTGTTGCTTTTCTTTGTTCATTAAAATAAGTTATGTACTGATTAGCATCAGCCATATCTACCATATTCATAGTATTTCTTACTCCAATATATGAGTCATAATTAACTCTAATCTTTCCTGTTTTACCACGTTTAGTTGTTACAACAACTACACCATTTGCACCACGAACTCCATAAATAGCTGAAGATGCTGCATCTTTTAAAACATCAATTTTTTCAATGTCATTTGGATTAATATTATTAATATTTGGAACAATTAACCCATCCACAACATACAAAGGAGCTTTACCTCCCAAAGCTGTACCCATTCCACGAACCAAAACAGTTGGTGTACCTCCTGGAGTATCCGTATTAATAATATTAACACCAGCTAATTTACCCTGCAAAGACTGCATGGCAGTTGTACTTGCAATTTGCGTAATGTCTTTAGCATTAGCTGATGAAACAGCTGATGTAAGATCTGATTTCTTAACAGTACCATACCCAACCACAACGGCTTGATCTAGTATAATAGAATCACTTTCAAAAGGATCTTCTATCTGTATAGAATCGTTAGTAACTTGGGCATTTACACAGAAAGACCCGAGAATAAATAATGGAAGAAAATATTTTTTCATTCTATTTCAATAAATGGTTATTTCAAAAATAGAATGTTTTAACACTTGATTAACAAGTAATAATTTTAGTTAGAATAATTTTCTAAAAAAATAAAACACATAATACTGAATATCAGATAATTACAAAATATTACATTTACAACATGATGTAGTTATGATGTAATTTATTTTCCGATATTTAAAAATTAATCATATACTTATTTAGGTTTATTTCAGAAGGAATTTGCATTTTTTTGCGTAATCTATATCGTTGTAGTTCTACTGATCGATAATTAAGGTGCATTAAAGGAGCAATCTCTTTGGTTGATAAATTCATTCGAAGGAAAACACACAGTTTTAAGTCTTTCGCAGTTAAATTAGAATACTTATCAGCTAATCTCTTAATAAAATCTTGATGAATTTCCTGAATATTTAATTCGAAATTTTGCCATTCATTTCTGTTGTAACTATATTCCGAAAACGTTTTCTCAAATTTCTTTTTTAATTTTTTATTGATTTCATTCATTTCCAATTGAGAAAATAATTGATTAATTTCTAGGATCATAGCACGTTGATTAGCTAATTTCAAAGCTTGTCCTGCCAATTCTGTAGATTTCGTTTGTAAAGAAGTTTCTAAATGTTGTTTTTCTTTATGATGATTTAATTCTTTCAACTCTTGTTGATGTTTCATTTCCATCAAATTCAATTCATATTCAAATTGCTTTTGTTTAATTCTGAAACTTTGTTTCAACTTCATTCTGTTATACTTATAAATAGCCAGAATCGATCCAACAATTAATAAAATATAAAATAATATCATCAAATTTGATAAATACCAAATCTTTTTAACTCTAAAATCAAAATGATTCAACTCAACAAAATTTCCATCTTTTAAAGCATAAATTGACAATTGATATGAACCACTTTCTAATTGTTTATAATTAATTATTGGCTGATTAAGTGGTTGAATTTTAGAGTTATTTAATTGATAATATAATTGATAATTCGCAAAATCATCATTCAAAATTGAAACATAAAAATCTATATAATTATTTGAATACTCAATATTAGGCTCATTATTCAAAACCGTTTGATTGATTTTTGCTTTAATTTTAATCTTTGGTAATTCACGACGTATAGATTTTAAATCATATTTCAATAATCCGTTTTCGAGGTTAATATATAAAAACTGATCGTTGATTTTAGCCGTTAAATTGTCATCAACCAATTTTCCATCATACAATTTTTTTGGAATTAAATAATGAATCAATTTATTCTGTTCCACTTTAGAATAATACAGAATATTATCCGCTTCAACTAAATAACGATTCTCCTTTAAATAACGAATTCGATTAATATTCTTTAATTTCGAATCTAAATTCTCGTCAGAAAATAAGTTTTTATTTATATCATAACGGACTAAATGTTGATCGTCAATCAGTACAAAAACCTTATTATCTTCGAGAATAGTTTGCGGATTAACTAATTTTTTATGTTGGTAAAATATCTCCTTTCCTGTTCTATTTTTAAGATCAAATAAATATAAACCACCATTTTTTCCTGTTCCTAAAATTTTATTTTCAACAATAATAAAATCAATAATTGGAATAGTTAAACTGGAAACTTTACTAGATTCTTCATGAGAACCTTGTATATATTCATTGATTCCCGTAAAAGATGATTGATATAATTTATTTCCATATTTGATCAATTTAAAACCTCCATTTGTAGAAGAAATCTTATTCAATAGTCCTGAATAAATGTAAGTTCCCCAACTATCCGAAACATAAATTGTATTATCAATATTTGTTACATTCCAAATTAAACCTTTCTCGAGAACTGAATTTGTTTGGTTTAGAGTATTCGAATAATTATAAAATCCGTGATTTGTTCCCAACAAAATATTGTCTTTGTAAAAATCGAACGAAAAAACATTTCCTAAATGACCATTGTAATCATATAATAGTTGAGTTTTGTTTTTCAATTCTATTTTCGAAATACCTTTATCCGTTCCAAGCCAAGCATTTCCTTTAGAATCTATTCTTATATTTTGGATTGTATTACTGATTAACCCAGAGTTTTGATTGTAATTTTTGTAAGAATTAGTTTTTAAATCATATACATAAATCCCATTATTTGAAGTTCCAATGATTAATTTATCTTCTAATCGAATCATTTTTAACACTAAATAATTCTTTAGCATTTTATTGAATTCCACATTGAACTCTTGTAAACCAGCTGTTTTGTTGTACTTGAAAATTCCTTCTGTTAGTGTACCAACTAAATAATCATTATCATATTTTTCTATTCCATGAATGACAATTGATTTACCTTTTTCAATTTCAAATAACGGCTCAAAATGTCCATTATTAAATTCGAAAATACCTTTAGAAATAGTGGCTACTAACATTTTACCCTTCACCAAATAAACGTAAGAGGAAAGCGCAGGTAATTTGTATCGTTTAACTGTTTTACCATCAAATTGAAAAAGATAATTGAACGATTGAAAATAAATAGAACGATTATGATAAAATATTTTCCAGATTTCTTCTTGTTCTAACCCTTCAAAACTTTTGAATTTATCTGAAATTGAAATATAAACTTTCTTTCCTTCAATCGTTTTCCAATATCCAAAATTATTTAATGCACCTGAATACAATACATTATTCATTGTAAAAACAGAACGTATAATTGTTAAGCTATTTGGCGAATATTTTTCCCAAAAATTACCATCATATTCTAAGATATTTCGATTGTTCGCAAAATATACTTTTCCTTGCTTTTTATTTTCTGTAATATCCCAAATAGGCGATTCGCCCAAATATTCGCTTTTAGAGTAATTCGAAATAATTGGCGCAAACGATTGAGATTTGCTATAAGTGGAAACAAGTAAAAATAGAATAAATAAGCTTCTCATTGTGCAATAAAAAAGACCGTAAAAACGGTCCTTAAAAATAGATTATATTTCTGAATTATCTTATTTAAATTCGACATCAAAAACTTCAGCAAAATGTTTCTTCGTAAACGCTTTCACTTCGTTCATATCTACCTGATGTCCAAGTTCTCTTTCTAATGAAGCTACAGCTTTATCCTGAATTCCGCATGGAACAATGTATTCAAAATAACGCAAATCTGTATTCACATTTAGCGCAAAACCATGCATCGTTACCCAACGGGAAGCCTTAACGCCCATTGCACAAATTTTTCGAGCAAAAGGTCGACCAACATCCAACCAAACACCAGTTTCTCCTTGCGAACGCTCACCTTTTAATCCATATTCGGCAATAGTTTTGATAATCACTTCTTCCAAATTGCGCATATACAAATGAATATCTGGCTTGAAAGTATCCAAATCCATAATCGGATAACCAACTAATTGTTGCGGTCCATGATACGTTATATCTCCACCACGATTGGTTTTCACAAAAGTTGCATTTATTTCGTTTAATTTATCACTCGAAGCCAACATATTTTCTAAATGTCCACTTTTTCCAAGCGTATAAACGTGCGGATGTTCTACAAAAAGTAAATGATTTCTAGTATTTTTAAAATCTGAACTTCCCTCCTTTTCTTGCGCTCTATTATATTGTTTTACGGCTATATTCTCTGCTAAAAGACTTTCTTGATAATCCCAAATCTCTTGGTAATCTCTGTTAATTCCTAAATCTTGGAATTCGACAATTTGTTTCATTTCACAATGTGTTTCGAATGTCAAATTTACGAAGGATTTCAAAAATTATCATTAATCTTCAAGCTCTACTTTAAAATTTCCTAAACTAGGATTATTAAGGATTTCTTCTAATGTATATTCCTTTATAAATGTTTTTCCATCTAAAGTAAACATTGCATCAGTAATATTTAAAGATTTTATTTTCTTAGAAAAAGTATATTTATATTTAAACTTAATTTGTTTCAACATTCCTAAAAAAATCGCTTTTTCTTCATCATTATCAAAGTTCTGTTTATCAAAATCTTTTGAAAATTTTTCAGCATCAATTGTTTTAGAGAAAGATTTTCCATCGAAAGCATATGTTGAGCTTGTCATCATCGCCATAGGATTATCACTAAATAAAGGTTCATCGACTAATTGTTTTGATTTTCTCTTTCTCTTTTTCTTTTGACTTAATTCATCTGTAATTCTTTTTTCTTCTTTTATATTGATACCTGCAAAAGTTTCTTCAATAATTTTTGAATTTGAATTAAATTCTTCTGCAGATTTAGATTTATTAATCATTTCTATTGCAAATTTATCTCTCAAGTCTAATCGAAATTTAAAAAAATCAATTGCAGATAAATCATCTTTATATAAGTCAAATTTTTCGGTTTGTTTTCTGAATTTTTCTCCACCTTTTTCTTGTAATAACTGAACAAATTCATAATATGAATACTCATTATTCGAAATTTGATTCATCTCAATCTTATCATCAATATTACTTGAATTCATCATTGCTCCAATTTGAGGTATATCTATTTTTTGAAAATAATCAAACTCACCTTTTTCATTTACAACAACTTCCTCAGAAATTGTACATGAAGTTAAAGTAGCTAAAGCTAATAATAGTGTAAATATTTTACTGAAATTCATATATAAATTGTTAATTTTTGTTAAAAATAATTGATTTTGTCCAATAAAAAAAACTGAATAAACACCTCTAAAAATAATGGTTTTGAGCAATACATTAACGATTGAATAAAAATCTTTATCTTTGGAATTCTTAGAAATCGGTAGAATAAAATAATCAAATAAAAATGAAGAAACTATTCGTTAAAGGATCTATTTTAATGGCTTTGTTTGCAAACTTTAGTGTTTTTGCACAACAAGGTGGTGGAATGTGGATTCCAACAGAATTGAATGAAAAGGAAATGAAAGACATGGGATTGAAAATCTCATCAAAAGACATTTTCAGTACTGGAGATAAAAGTATCAACAATGCAGTTGCTCACTTTGGTGGCGGTTGTACATCAGAAGTTATTTCTCCAAATGGTTTACTACTAACTAATCATCACTGTGGTTATGGAGAAATCCAAGCACATTCATCTTTAGAAAATGATTATTTAACAGATGGTTTTTGGGCTAAAGAGCTGAAAGACGAATTACCAAACGAAGGTTTAACAGCGACTTTTATTGTAGACATTAAAGATGTAACTACAGCCATTTTAGCTGGTGTTAATGATAATATGTCGGAGGAAGATCGTAACAAAATCATCAAGAAAAATATTGAAGATTTTAATGCAAAAACTAAGACAGAATCTTATCGTTCAGTATTTATCAAACCTTTTTACAAAGGAAATAAATATTACCAATTTACGACAGAAACATACAAAGATGTTCGTTTAGTTGGTGCGCCACCTTCTGCAATTGGAAAATATGGAAATAATACAGACAACTGGGTTTGGCCACGTCATACAGGAGATTTTTCGATGTTTAGAATTTATGCAGACAAAAATAACAAACCTGCAGATTATTCTCCAGAAAACGTTCCTTATAAACCAAAACATTTCTTACCTATTAATATTTCGGGAATTAGTGAGGACGATTTCACGTTTGTATATGGTTTCCCAGGTACGACGGACGAATATTTACCAGCTTCTTCTATCCAGCAAATAAAAGATGTAATTGATCCTGCGCGTATCAATGTGCGTACAATTGCATTATCTCATATTGATAAAAAAATGCGTGAAGACGATGCAACTCGTATCGCTTATGCGTCTAAACAAGCGCGTATTTCGAATGCACATAAAAAATGGATTGGCGAAGTTTTAGGATTAAACCGTTCGAAAGCTGTAGAAAAACGTCAACAATATGAACAAGAATTCATGAATCGTATTGCGAAAAATCCGAAATTAAAAGGTGAATATTCGAATATTATTTCTGAATTAAATCAAGTTAATAAAGCAAATCAAGATTACAATTTAGCGTACACAATGTATTCTGAAACGTTTTTCTCAAATTCAGAAACATTCAGAATGGCGTTAACATTGAACAATATTTTGAATGCGGTTGGACAAAAAAATTACGCAGAAACAAAAGCTAAAGCGTTGAATACAGTTGCGTCTATGCACAAGGATTATAATCCAGAATTGGATAAAACAATTTCTTCTGATTTAGCAGATAATTATTTCAAAGTTGTTCCTCAAAATTTATTACCAACTACAACTGCTGCAAATATCAAAACAGCTTTAGGAAATTCGGTAATCAACGGAACGAAAAAAATTAATGGTCAATCTGTTTTAGGAAATATCAAAACTTTGGCTGAAAATGATGCTGAGTTTATCAAAGCCTTAAAAGAAGATGCCTTAATTGCTCAAATTCGTTTAATTTTAGATGCAAATCAAACGAAAGTAACGCCTACATATTTAGCGAATCAAGATAAAATCAACAAGTTGATGCGTACGTATATGAAAGCGCAAATGGATGTATTTACAGACAAGAAAATCTTCCCAGATGCAAATTCAACTTTACGTGTAACTTACGGAAAAGTTGATGGTTACCAACCTCGCGATGCGGTTTATTACGAACCTGTAACGCACATGGAAGGTGTAATGGAAAAATATATTCCGGGAGATTATGAGTATGATTTACCAAAACAAATGTTAAGTTTATACGATAAAAAAGATTACGGAAAATACGCCGATAAAAACGGAAAATTACCTGTAAACTTTATTGCAACAAACCATACAACTGGTGGTAATTCTGGTTCTCCTGCATTGAATGCAAAAGGAGAATTAATCGGATTGAATTTTGACCGTGTTTGGGAAGGAACAATGTCAGATTTAAATTATGATCCAGAGATTTGTCGTAATATTATGGTGGACTCTCGTTATATTTTGTGGGTAGTTGACAAGTATGCTAATGCGCAACGTTTGATTGATGAAATGACTATCGTTGACGAAAGCAAAAATGCAAAGAAAAAATAATATTTTTCACTATATTCTGAAAACCACGTTTTTATAACGTGGTTTTTTTATTGAAATAAACGTAAGATTCAAATAAAGTCTTAAGAAATAAAACTATATTTATACAACTTATCTAAAAAATTGTCAAAATAAAACACTCATAATTATGGAAGTCATTAGAAAATGGCCTTTTTATTTAAAACTAACTTGCACATTATTGTCAATCATTTGTTTAACATTTATTTCAATAATAGGTAAAGGAATTTTAGTTCCATTAATATTAGGCTTCTTAATTTCAATATTATTAGCACCCGTTTGTTCATTTTTCGAAAGATATTTACGCATTCCACGTGTTATTTCAAGTATCATTACCACCTTGCTTTTTGCAGCATTTATCTTAGGAATTTTCTATTTGATTGCTATACAGATGGCTGAAATAGCAAATGAATGGCCTACGTTTCAGAAACAAATCATAGAAGCATTTATGAATTTGCAAGATTGGATTCACCATACCTTTGGTGTTAATTCGCATGCGCAAATGGAATATTTGACAAAGAATGTCAAAACGACTATCGAAACGAGTACAATTGTAATCGAAAAAGTAATTTCTATTGTTTCATCGATGGCTGTTACAGTCTTGTTCACTTTTTTATACATTGTTTTCTTGTTGATTTATCGTCGTCATTTAGTAAAATTCTTATATTACGCATTCAATTCAAATACACACGACCAGGTTTATAACGTCATTACATCTATTCAAAAAATGGTCAAACAATATTTGATTGGCTTATTTTTACAAATGTTAGTCGTATCAATTTTATCTTTTATTGCATTTTCTATCCTTGGACTTAAATACAAATTTGTTTTAGCTATTTTAACTGGTGTTCTAAATGTTGTTCCCTATGTAGGAATTGTTATTTCATTAATTATAACGCTAATAATCACATTTGCCACAATGTCAGCTTCAAAATTGTTCTTTGTTTTAATTGCATTTATTGCAATTCATGCAATTGATGGAAATGTAGTGATGCCAAAAATTGTAGGTTCTAAAGTAAAAATTAATTCTTTGATTGTGATTATTGGATTAGTAATTGGAGAAATGACGTGGGGAATTATGGGCATGCTATTATCGATTCCAATACTTGCGTTGATGAAAATTGTTTTTGATAATGTGACTGAATTAAAACCTTGGGGTTATCTTTTGGGTGATGAAGATTCTACAGAAATTGATGATGATTTAAATACATTTTTAGCCAAAAAGAAAGCTAAAAAATCAAAGAAAAAAACAAAGATGTTGGACGAGAATTTGGAATAGTCTGATTTCTATTTTACATAATTATCGCTATTTATGAAATATAATTTATTGTTCATTTTTAGTTTATTGATTTTCAGTATTTCTTGCGAAAAGAAGTTAGAAAAAGAAGTAAATAAAAAATATATGTATAATACGATGTCAATTGATGATAGAAATTTATCTATAAGAATTTATGATTACTCTGATTCAATAGAATTTATAACATGGAAGAATATCAATGATTATACAACAAAATCATTCAAAATTTCTAAGAACGATAAAAAAGCATTGGAAGAGAATATTTATAAAATAGTTACAACTCCATATGAAAATGAAATATTTTGCACAGACTATGTGGGGAAAATAAATATTAGTATGTCCAATCATAATAGCACTTATTCTATTAATCTAAATTCTGTTTGTGATTGGAAAACATTTAATGAAGAAACTAAGAATATTTCTAAAATAATAGATCGTTATAAATAAAATTTTATTTTATCAAATAGGATGAGAAACTGAAATAAATTCAGTTTGACAATACAAAAAAAGTCTATAAC
>NZ_DLJI01000051.1:65803-80973 GCF_002484185.1 Empedobacter sp. UBA7620
GTTATAGACTTTTTTTGTATTTATTTATTATGAATCTAATTCTTCTTCAAATATTTTTTTTCTAAGAAATAATACAATTTCAAGAAAAGAATCGAGAAAAATATTCCGATTAGTGTTCCGAAAAATATATCTCCCGTAAAATGTACTCCAACATAAACTCTACTGTAAGCAACCATTAACGCCCAAACAAGTAAGACATAAAGTAACCATTTGTAATAGCGTCTTAGCAATATTCCTATAAAAATTGCAATCGCCATATGATTAGATGCATGCGCCGAAGTAAAACCGTATTTACCTCTCCCCTCACAATCTATTGGGCGAAATAATCCTTGAATCGATTCGGTGTAACATGGACGAAAACGTTGAAAAGAATTTTTCAAGATATTTGTAAATTGATCTGCACATGTTATCATCAGTGCTATACAAACTCCAGCTAACAAGGTTTTTTTCCAACCAAGTTTTACATAAAGTAAGATGAGAAAGATGACATACAACGGAATCCATGTTTTTTTATCGGTTACTAATAACCAAAACCAATCCCATTTTTCATTCCCTAAATTATTGAAATACAAAAATATTTGTACGTCCCAATCAAAATAATCTTGTATCATTACCTACTTACTGATCCGCCTAAACCTAATGCTTCGTCTACAGATTTTGGTTCTACAACAACCGCAGGTTCTTCCACAATTGGCTCAACCACATTTTCTATAACGGGTTCTGTTGTTTCTTGCACATCCAATTCCAAATCCTGTACAGGATCTACAGCTTTCATAGTTGGTGCATCATCTTTCAACGCTGCATTTACTGTATTGTCTTGATGAATAGCTTGATGCATTTCATCTACTGGATTACGAACTTCATCAAATGATTTCTGAAAATCTTCCATTGGATTAATTTTCGCAAAAGAATCTTTGACTTCATTCATTGGATTTAACTCTTTTATGGTATTCTGAATCTCTTTTGTAGGATCAACATCCTGAACAGGATTCATAATCTCTTGCTTGATATCTTCAGATGCTTCTTTTAATTTGCGCACAGCAGTTCCCAAACCACGAGCAATTTCTGGAATTTTATCTGGTCCAAAAATCACTACAGCAACCACCATAATAATCACGACTTCCTGGAAGTCTAAAAACGCTGGGTATATTACTAAACTATTCACTAAACAAATGTATAAAATCTAAATTTAGTAGAAGAAAAAAAGCCATCAAATTTCTTTGATGGCTTTCTTAAAATTTATTTAAAATTTGAATCTTATTTATTCATTTGACCTTTTTTAGTAAAGTCGTACAATAAAGGAGATGCAACGAAAATAGACGAGAATGTACCAATTACGATACCGATTAATTTCGCAAACATAAATCCTTTGATTGATTCTCCACCAAATGCAAAGATGATTAATACGATTAAGAACGTTGATAAAGACGTATTAATTGTACGTGATAATGTTTCTGAAGTAGAAATATTAATAATATCGTACAAGTTGTGGTTTTTCTCAACTGTTAAATTCTCACGAATACGATCCAAGATAATAATCGAGTCATTCATCGAATAACCAATTACCGTCAAAATCGCCGCGATAAACGCTTGGTCGATCTCCATGTTGAAAGGTAAAATTCCTTTGAATAAAGAGAAAACTCCTAACACAATAACCACGTCATGCGCTAAAGCAATGATAGTTGATAATGAGAATTGCCAACGTTTGAACATCACGATTAAGTAGAAGAAAATTGCAACTAATGCTAAAGAAACCGCTATGTAAGAAGCTCTTGTTGTATCATCGGCAATTGTAGGACCTACTTTTGCAGAAGACATTAAACCAATTGTAGCATTATCTTCAGAGAAATCTTTTTCAGACATATTCGCTGGTAAATAAGATTTAAGACCTGCATATAATTTGTCTTTAATCTCATCATCTACATTTGTTCCGTCTTCATCAGCTTTGTATGCTGTTGTAATTTTTACTTGATTTTGACCACCATACGTTTTCACCTGTGGTATCATTTTTTCACCTTCTAACACGAAAACATCACCCAAACTTTCAGAAATTTGTTGCGGATCTACGTGTTTATCAAAACGAACTGTATATGTACGTCCACCTTGGAATTCGATACCCATATCAAATCCTTTTGTGAAGATAGAGATTAAAGCAACTACTGTTAAAACAATTGAAATCGCATAAGAGATTTTTCTTGTTTTCAATAAGTCAACTTTAATATTTTGTAACCAGTGCGCTGTAAAATGTGTATAGAAAGGAACAGATTTTCCTTTTGCTAAACGTCCTTCTACAAAGTAGCGTGTAATGAAAATCGCTGTAAATGTTGATGTAAAAATACCAATCATAAACGTTGTTGCGAAACCTACAACAGGACCTTTACCAAAGAAGAATAAAATTAATGCCGTGATAAATGATGTTGAGTTAGCATCGATAATTGCAGAGAAAGCACCTTTCCATGAATAAGCGAAATCTACTGCTTGACGTAATGATTTTCCTTTTCTTAATTCTTCTTTTACACGTTCGTAAATCAAGATATTCGCATCCATTCCTGTTACCAATGTCAAGATAATCCCGGCAATACCTGGTAAAGATAATGTAGCTTTAAGTGATACTAAGAATCCTAATAAGAATAATAAGTTAACGATTAATGCAACGTTAGCATAAATACCTGCACGGCTGTAATAAAACACCATCCAGATTAATACTAATGCAAATGCACAACCAAAAGCGATTAACGAACTGTTGATTGCTTCTTGTCCTAATGATGGACCAACAACCTCAGCAGAAACGATTTTAGATGAAGCTGGTAAAGAACCTGCTTGTAAAATGTTTGCTAAATCTTTTGCTTCGTCAATTGTAAAGTTTCCAGAAATAACAGAATTACCTCCTGTAATTTGATTACTGATGTTTGGCGCAGAATACACCATATTGTCTAATACAATTGCAACACCTTGACCTGGTTGTCCAGGACCTGCAGGTTTCAACTCGTCTGTAATACGAGACCACTCTTGTGCTCCAACTTGATTCATTTGCATTGTAACAACAGGCTCATTTGTAAGAGAACCAGGATTACGTTCACCAGCAGCAGAAACTACTTTATCTCCTTCAATTAATGGTTCTTGCGTTCCATTTTTACCTTTTAAGACATAAAACTCTAATAATTTAGGAGCAGATTTATCATTTGCTTGTTTACCTAAATTCATTGGCTTATTCGCCCAAGAGTATTTGTATCCTCTAATGTTTGCTGGTAATCCAGGTACAAAACCTTTGTCTTGCATCACACGGTTTACAACAGCAGTATCTTTTACATTCACAACAAAACTTGCGTTAGAACCAGCTGGTTGCATAACTTCTGCTAAAGTTTTGATTGTTTGTCCTTTCTCATTTTTTACATTATATTTTTCTGTATTAACGCTAGAAAAATATTGTAAAACTGTAGGATCTTGACGAACAACTTGCCAAAACTCTAATTTTGCTGTAGATTGTAATAATTTTTTTACACGGTCAGTGTCAGAAACACCTGGTAATTCTACCAAGATACGTCCATCACCTTTATCACCTAAACGTTGAATTACTGGCTCAACAACACCAAATTGATTAATACGAGAGCTAATTACATCATAAGCTGTTGCAACTTTAGCTTCGATATCTTTACGGATTACTTCTTTTACCTGATCGTCAGAAGCATTGTACGCAATTTTATCTGCATTGTTTTTGTTTCCAAACAAATCTGCAGCTGCGTATTTTGTTCCTCCTTTTATTTTATCAAACTCTTGAAAAAATAATTCGACATAAGGTACGTTACCGTTTGTTTTTTGAGCTTTATCTGTAGCATCCAAAGCCGTTGCCAACATAGGGTTTTGACTTTTCGCTGATAAATTCTCGATTAAATCTCTTTCAGAAACTTGTAAAATTACGTTGATACCACCTTTCAAATCTAATCCTAAATTGATTTCATTGTTTTTGGCATACCCATAATCGTACTTTATAATTCCCAAATCAAGAGGATGCTGAGCCAAGCTATCTAAAATTCTTGGTTCGTCTTCTGGCTTACTCGCCAAGCGCGCCGCCTCATGCTCCACTTTAGTTGTGTACCAAGTATAACTTAGTTGTCTGATACACAAGAGACTTAAAATAATTGCAAATGCTGCAATGAGCCATCTTCCTCGCATAATGTTTAATTGATAAATAAATTTTGACGGACAAATATAATAGTCTTGAAAATACTTTCACAATTTTTTAAGAATAAATCGAAAATCGATGTCCGTATTTCGAAATTCTTTATTCAAAAAATTAGATTTCCTTTTGGTATTTGTAGATGTAAATTGACGCTTTATTGGAGTCATCATCATTATCTTCGCACAAATACAAGGTATAATTCTTTCCAGATTCTTTATACAACGCTAAACCTTCGATTTTCTTATCATCCGAAATTTTTTGCCAACGTATAACCTCCATTCTAGCTAAATCTAACTCACCAATAATAGAACCTTTTATTTCTCCATTAAACTGAGTTGTACTTTTAGATTCTACTGTTGCTGTAAACAAAACTTTTCCATCTACTAAAATAGCATCTGAAAAAGTAGTGGTTTCATTGTTAATTTTAGGCAAAGTGATTGGAAAAAAATCAATTGTTTTCCCTCTCAAATCATTTATCTTGCCTCCCACTCTATAAATTCCGTTTACGCCAGCAGGACCATTTCCTCTGTTGAAAAAATATGTACAATGTCCATCTGTAATAATTCCTTCGATGTTAAAATCTTTTTTAGATAAATTTGAAACCTTTAAAAATTCATCCAAAAGAAAACTATAATTATCGTTTTGTACCTCTTTGGTTTTGATGTTATATGAAATCAAATCGAAACGATTTTCTTTAGAGCCCGATCCAAGAATATACAAATGATTGTCAAATTTTGTAATCGCTTCAAAATCTGGTTTATCTTTTTTGGTGATATGTTTTGATTTTACTTCTGGATTCAAATCAACTTTATCCACTTCTTTTTTCTTTTTATTGTAAACGTACAAATGTGCTTTATCATCGGAAATCGTGTAAACATGGTGTTTGTCAACCACTAATCCAGATGCCGCTCCAAGCCCATTTATAACAATTAAAACCTTAAGAATGAAATTGTAAAACAACATAGATGTAAGATTTGTTTTTAAGAGGTTTCAAAAGTAATCAAAGAATATCAGAAACCTTGATAAATAACCGATTTTTTGTAAAAAAAGAACTTAACTTTGTAGCATTTAAAAAGAAAATTGAGAGATGAAAAAAATTCTAAAAATTTACATTGACGCCTACAGCGGACTTTCGAAAGAATCTTGGATGTTAGCCATCGTAATGTTGTTGAACCGAATGGGTTCGATGGTTTTACCATTTTTAGGAATTTATATGATCTCCGAATTAGGATTTTCTTTGGAAAACTCGGGAATAGTCTTAAGTTGTTTTGGAGTTGGTTCTGTAATTGGTTCTTGGCTTGGAGGTTGGATAACAGATAAAATCGGAAACTTTAAAGTACAAGCCATCAGTTTATTTCTAAGTGCTCCGATGTTTTTGATTTTACCTTATTTTAAAACGGTAGAATCTTTTGCTGTTATTATGCTTGTTTTGAGTATTATTAGCGAAATGTTTCGTCCAGCAAACTCAGTTGCCATCACACGTTATGCTAAGAAAGAAAATATCACTCGTGCTTTTTCGTTGAATAGAATGGCGGTTAATTTAGGTTTTTCAATTGGTCCATCAATGGGAGGTTTTTTATCTAATTATTCGTACGATTTATTATTCTATTGTAATGCAGGAGCCGCTTTGGTTGCTGGAATTGTATTCTTTGTCTTTTTCAATGGAAGAAAAGAACGAAATGCTGCCACAGAAAATATTTCTGATAAAGCCGTAGTCGAAAAAGAACGTAATGCATACACTGATACACCTTTCTTAGTATTCAATCTGTTTTGTGTATTATTCTCTATTGCATTTTTCCAAATCCTAAATACACTTCCATTATTTTATAAAGATGTAGTGCATTTAACACAAACAGAAATTGGATTATTAATGGGATTCAGTGGAATAATCATTGTTGTATTCGAAATGTTGTTGATCCATTATACCGAAAAAAGATTTACAGTTACACAACTTTTAGTTTTCGGTTCATTTATCACAGCAATTAGTTATTTTATCTTCACATTTAGTCACACATTAGGAATGTTGTACTTAGCAATTGGACTGATGTCTATTGGAGAAATGCTTGTTTTACCTTTGATGTCAACGGTTACAGCTTTTCGTTCGCAAAAAAATAACAGAGGAGCTTATATGGGATTAAACGGAATGACAGCAGCAATTGCCTTTATTGTTTCGCCATTTTTAGGAACTCACATAGCTACCGATTACGGTTTTAATACACTTTGGATAATCACTACAGTTATTTTAGTCATCGTAGCTATCGGATATCACTTTTTTACTAAACCACTTTTACCAAAAAATATTTAAGATTTTCTTATCTTCGATAATTATTAGTTGAAATCACATGAAAGTATATACAAAAACAGGAGACAAAGGAACAACAGGTTTATATGGAGGAACACGTGTCTCTAAAAATAGTCTAAAAATTGATTCTTACGGAACAGTTGATGAATTAAATTCTTATTTAGGATTGATTCGTTCTTATGAAATTGATCCAGCATTAGAGGAAGAAATTATCATCATTCAAAAAGGTTTATTCAATCTTGGAGCTGAATTAGCAACACCAGTGGATAAATTATACTTGGCAAATGGTAAACCTCGTATTCCGAAAACTATTTCTGAAGAAGATATTGTACAATTAGAAGAATGGATTGATGATTTGGAAGGACAATTGGAACAATTGACTCATTTTATTCTTCCAGGTGGAAATCAACCAGCTTCTCATGCACATGTTGCGCGTTGTATTTGTCGTCGTGCCGAACGTTTGACAGTTGGTTTGGCCGAAGAAGAAGAAATTCGTCCAGAATTACAAAAATATTTGAATCGTCTTTCTGATTATTTATTTGTTTTAGGTCGAAAAATTGCCACAGACAATAATCACGAAGAAGTAAAATGGATTCCAGGTGAATAAAAAAGCACTTTTATTTTTGAATGGCGAAGTCCCTACTATCCTGCCTGATACATCAAATTATGATATGATTTTTTGTACAGATGGTGCATTTCGTTATTTACAAAAACTACATATAACGCCCGATGTTATTTCGGGCGATTTTGATTCTTTCGAAATCAGTCAATTCCCTTCTGAAATAGAAGTTATTTCTACTCCAGATCAAAATGACACAGATTTTGCAAAAGCATTACAAATCATTTTGGATAAAGGTTTCAAAAACGTTGATGTTTTTGGAGCAAGTGGTCGTCAACAAGATCATTTTATTGGAAATCTAAATGCAGCATATCGATTCAAAGATCAAATCAATATTTTGTTCTACGATAATTATAGCCAATATTTTTTCGCAGAAAAAGAAACGAAATTAGAAGGTTATTTTGGAAGAACAATTTCGCTTCTCCCCTTTCCTGAATGTAAAAATATTATCACAAAAGGTTTGGAATATCCTTTGAATAAAGAAGATTTGAACTTACTTTCTCGTATAGGAACTCGTAACAAAGCCAATGAAGATGTGGTTACAATTGATTATTCAGAAGGTAATTTAATCATCTTTATCATCGATCAAGAATTTCCTATTTTGATTGCTTAATCTCACTATTTTTAGTGAAACGCATCTTTAGTATTTTTTGTACTTTTACTGAAAACCAAATTACTATGAATAAATTTTCAGTTATTGTAGCATCTATTTTAGCCGTTGGACTGATTGCTGCAACATGTATATTAGGGAACACCTACAAATATAAATTCAGAAGTTCTGAATCGATCAATGTTACTGGAAATGCTTTGAAAGATTTTAATGCCGATTTAGTTAAATGGCGTGCAACTTTTAGTCGAAAAGATTATGATTTACGTGTTGCTTCGGATCAATTAAAAGCTGATCAAACGGTTGTCAAAAACTTTTTGATTTCGCAAGGAATCAATCCAAAAGAAATTGTTTTTGAAGCGGTAAATATTTCAAAAGATTTTCAGTACGGAACAGATGCAAACGGAAATTCGATAAGTCAATTTACAGGATATAATCTTTCGCAAGATGCGACAATCGAATCGAAAGAATTGGATAAAATAGAGAAAGCTTCGCGGGAAATATCAACTTTAATTAGCCAAGGCATCGAATTGAGTTCATCTAATCCAAATTATTATTACTCGAAATTAGAAGATTTAAAACTTGAATTGATTGCACAAGCTTCTGAAAATGCAAAACAACGCGCTGAAAATATTGCAACAAAATCTGGTGCTAGTTTAGGAAAATTGAAACAAGCCGATTTGGGTATTTTTCAGATTACAGGAAAAAATGATAATGAGGAATATTCGGCTGGAGGTTCATTGAATACTACATCTCGCCAAAAAACGGCTCAAATTACTGTGAGAGCAAGTTATAACTCAAATTAAAAAATAAATAAAAAAAAGCTTCTTAATATTAAGAAGCTTTTTTTTGTCTATTTAAATACTACTGCAAGTAATATCAAAGCAGATATTACAATAAGTACATCTACAATTTTAATTCTAAAATTACCAATTCCAAAACCTCTTTTTGTAGCATAATTTTTTTTTGATGACATTATAAATCCAATTTCGGATGGAAATACTAAAAGCATGCCAATTATCTAAAGTAGAAAAATTATTTTATCATATTTTTAAATTTTTGCTGGAGCTTGAGCTGTTGCTGTTTTTGTGTTTTTCATATCTACAACTATCTTTTCATTTGTATCAGATAATAAAAGATTTTTTCTATAAATAGCTACGTTTAAAATTAAATCTATACGAGTTTGATCAAATGTAATACCATTATTTGGTTGAAATTTTAATCTCCATGTATTTCCTGATCCAATATATGCTCTAGAAGTATACAACACATTACCATTAATTCTTGTAGATGTTCCAGAAACTGTTTTACTATCTTTCGTTTCACCACTCGCTATACCATAAATTATAAATCCTCCAATCATCACATGATATTTAGAAGCATCTATTTTTGTGTCATATTCTGTTAAACCTGTATTTGGTAATTTATTAAACCTGAACGTTGCATAATTGATTGAAGCGTAACTCATTGTAGAAGGATTGAAAACTTTCATTTTGTTATCATCCTTATCAATTACGGTTAAATAACTATCATTTGATTTTCCTGTATAAATTCCAGGATTCTCAAAAAACCATTTATCAGTACTCCCTTTCGATATTGTTGTTCCATTTACATCTAATGTTCTTTTAGGATTATCGGTATTAATTCCTACTCCTGGAGTATAAGTTTGTCCAAATGTTATGGTTGTAAGTAGTATAATTACTACACTGTATATTTTATTTTTCATTTTAATCAACTATAGGTGTTACTGCATCTCCACTTTTACTATTATTTAAATTATAGGATTTTAAATTCAAGTTTTTGAAAAATCTATTCGGATAAATTAATACATCAAAGTAATAATTAAAAGCATTAGTTGTATTTGCAGGACTTGTTGAAGGGTTTCTAACTTTTACATGCCACATATTATCTGTCCCTACAAAGGCATTGTATTCAAATCTTCCTTTACTTGCTACAGCAGGAAAACCTTGTTTTAAATTATCAACAGCTTCAAAATTTGTGATAGCCACAAAATAATCACTTAATGGAATATTAAGGTTTAAATCATCTAAATCATCACCATTCACATTCTGTATTTCATAAGGCTGAATGATAATTGGTAAAACGTTTTGTTGACCATACATTTCTTTTATTTGTCCACTAACATCTCCTACCAGATTCGGATCTTGAGCAACTACTCTATAGTCTGTATTAACTTCAACATTATTAACTGTCTTTTTTTCAAGTAATTCTTCTAACTTATTTACTTGACCAACTTTATTTGTAATAATTAAATTTCCATTAATTTGTAATTCTTCAGAAGTTAAATCACTATTAGAAACACCTATTCCTATTTGACCGTACGAAATATTTGTTGTAAGTAATAAAATACCTACAATTAAAAATTTTTTCATTTTTATTAATTTAATATTGGAGTGCCTCCTGTATTTAGATTAGTCCCAGAATTATTCATTTCAACAGTTTGTTCTGGGAATATTTTTACATAAGTTTTCGGAAAAATAGAACATGTGATTACCCATTTCTGAGTTCCATTAGTTACAGTTGAATTTAAAGCGGGATAATCTGCATTTAATGTCCATTCATTATTTACTACTTTAGCACCAACCCCAGGTAAAGCACTTATAGTAGTACCTCCTGTAATATTTTCAGAAAAATATCCACTCAATACAACCAAAGCATATTTATTTGCATCAATTCTTGTATTAAAACTTTGAACCCAATCTCCCTCTGGAGCAATAAGCTCAAAAGTAACCAAAGCAGCAATACCTGTATTATCTGTCGTTCTTACATCTAATATTTCAATATTATTTGTAACAGTATTCTGTACTAATAAATTATAAGACTTCTTAATATCTGCCTCAACTGGAGCTAAGTTTTTAGGAAAAATTAATTGATTAGAAACCATATCTCCATTTACTTCTAAATCTCCTCTTGGTGTATCAGTATTAATTCCGACTTGGGCAAACATTGTGGTAGTAGAGAGTAATGTTGTGAGTGAAACTAAAATTGTTTTCATTATATTTAAAATTCAATTATGTATGTCTAATTGACTTTCATATGGATTAGGGAGCGCAAAGTTAGTCTTATCAATTTACCCAAAATAATGTTAAAACATCCATTTTAAGAAATCCAGCCAAAAAGAAAACAACTAAAATACTCGTTAACAAAAGCATACTTCTCTTTTTCTAATAAATTAAAAAAATAAACTTTAACTTTTTTCACAAATCATTAACAATTAAATTATAATTTTCCAACAACATAATATGTTGTAAATTTGCATTATGCTAAACAACGATACAATTTGTGCATTGGCCACTGCCAATGGAATGGGCGCAATAGCGGTTATTCGTATTTCTGGACCAGAAGCAATTTCTAAAGTTGCTCAGATTTATCAATCAAAATTTAATGCCACTAAATCTTTGAATGATGCCGAATCGCATACCATACATTTGGGTTATGTGATGGATGGAGATACCATTGTTGATGAAGCATTGTTCTCAATTTTTAAGAATCCACATTCGTATACAGGTGAAGATGTCGTTGAAATTTCGACACACGGATCGATTTATATTCAGCAAAAAGTTTTAGAACTTTTAAATAAAATAGGTATCAGAAATGCTGATCCGGGTGAATATACTTTCCGTGCATTTTGGAATGGCAAAATGGATTTAACACAGGCAGAAGCTGTAGCAGATTTGATTGCATCGGATTCGAAAGCTTCGCACGAAATTGCGATTAAACAAATGCGTGGAGGATTCTCGAATCAAATCAAAGATTTACGTGATCAAATGATCAATTTCGCAGCTTTGATGGAGTTGGAATTGGATTTCTCTGAAGAAGATGTTGAATTTGCAGATCGTACACAATTCTATGATTTATTGAATAAATTACAATCTATCTTAAAACGTTTAGCTGATTCTTTTGCTTTTGGAAATGTAATTAAAAATGGTGTTCCAGTCGCAATTGTTGGTGCACCGAATGCAGGAAAGTCAACTTTATTGAATGCTTTATTAAACGAAGAACGCGCCATTGTTTCGGATATTGAAGGAACAACACGTGATACGATAGAAGAAACTATTTACATCGACGGCGTTGGGTTCCGTTTTATTGACACAGCTGGTATTCGTGAAGCTGGAGATACGATAGAACGTATAGGAATCGAAAAAACATTTGAAAAAATAGACAATGCTTCGATTATTATCTATTTGTATGATGCCAATATAACTGCTGATAACCAAATTGCCAATCAATTGGATGACTTGCAACGTAGAGGAAAAATCTTGTTTAATGTTGCCAATAAAATTGATGTAACGAATAATGAATCGGCTATCTCAGCTGCTATTAAACAAGAGTTTAAAGATGTTGTTCATTTAGAAATTTCGGCAAAAGATCAATTTAATATTGATGCATTGAAAGAAAATCTAATTCATCAAATCAAATTGAAAGGAACAAATCAGGATGACACAATCGTTACAAACTCTCGTCACTTAGAAGCGTTGCAAAATACACTTTCTCAAATTGGAAAAATCAAACAAGGAATGGACATGGGACTTCCTGGGGATTTGTTAGCCATGGATATCCGTGAAGCTTTAACGTATTTGGGACATATCACAGGTGAAATAGATGTTGATCAAGATATATTAGGGACAATTTTTGGGAAGTTCTGTATCGGAAAGTAACCTCATCAATACAAACATAGTATAAACATATACAAAACCTCTTAAAATATTGATTTTAGGAGGTTTTTTAATACTTCAAAGATACAAAAGAGAAATCTGTTATAAGTTTATTATCGTTATTTGTATCGAAAATTTGTACCTTATTTGTACCTTTGATAAAATCATTAGAAAAATTTGAGTGAAAATTGATGTTTTGGGCGAAATAAAGTCCCTTAAATACTCTTATTTCTCCTTAATGGATTTTATATACTTTTAAAAATAGGCTAAATGAGTTCAACAAATATTAAGATTTTAAAACAATGCTTGAATTGTGGTAATATGTTTGAAGCACAAAAAAACACAACTAAATATTGTTCTCATAAATGCAATTCTCAACATTATAAATTAAGAAAGAGATTAGAGCTGAAAAAAGAAATTGAAGGTGATACAAAAGAGAAAATCAATAAAAATTTCAAAGCCAAAACAACTCAAATTGATTTATTGAATATAAAGGATAAAGACTATCTTTCTGTTAGAGAAGTTGCTTATCTTATGAATTGCAATACAAAGACTATTTACAGATTAATAAAATCTAAAAAAATTAAATCAACCAATCTAAATGAAAGGTTAACAAGAATTAAAAAATCAGAAGTAGAAAAACTTTTTTAAAAGGTTTTGAAAATCATACATAATCAACATTATCTACATAAACTATGGCTATAAAAGTAACTTTAAGAAAGAAACCCTTAAAAAATGGAAAACTTTCTTTGTATTTAGACTTCTATCCTTCTATTATTAGAAATGGAAAGTCAACAAGAAGAGAATTTTTAGGTTTATCTATTTATGAGAATCCAAAAGGACAAATAGAAAAAAATAACAATAGAAATACTCTTGCTATTGCAGAAGAAATCGCTACAAAAAGAAGTATCGAATTGAATCGTCCTGAAATTTATAACGATATGGAAAAGGCTCAACTTGAAAAGAAAAATAAAGAGAGCCAAAGCTTTATAGATTATATAAAAAAGATAGCTGACAGAAGGCATGGTTCAAACTATCAAAATTGGATTTCTGCTATTATGTATTTAGAGCATTATACAAATGGCAAATTATTATTTAAGGATATAAATTTGACTTTTGCAGAAGATTATAAGCATTTTTTATTAACTACGAATAGTTTAAAGAGAAAAGGAACTAAACTTTCTCAAAATACTGCATTATCATATTTCACAAAGTTTAAAACAGCTTTAAAACAAGCCTTTATAGATGAAATATTGAGTACAGATATAAATTCAAGAATTAAGAATATTAAAGAACAAGAAACGAATCGAACGTACTTAACGATTGAAGAACTAAATAAATTAGCAAATACAGAGTGTAAAAATGATTTACTAAAAAGAGCTTCTATATTTTCTGCATTAACTGGATTAAGGTTTTCAGATGTAAAAAATTTAAGTTGGAAAAATGTCTATAAAACAAATGATGAATACTATATCAATTTTATTCAAAAAAAGACTGAAGGAGTTGAATATTCTCCAATTTCTGAACAAGCTTTTAATCTTTTAGGAGAAAGACAAAATGATTCAGAAAAAGTATTCAATGGATTAAAATATTCTGCTTACCTCAACAAACAATTAACTGATTGGTTAAAAGATGCTGAAATTACAAAGGATATAACCTTTCATAGTTTTAGACATACTTACGCTACTCTACAATTGGCAAATGGTACTGATTTATTTACTATTTCTAAAATGTTAGGTCATAAAAACCTTAAAACAACACAGATTTATGCTAAAATTGTAAGCAAATCAAAAAAACAAACCACTAATAAAATTATACTTGAATTATGAAAGATTTAGATGTCGATTTAAAAAACCTTTTTAGACATAAACTAACAACACATTCCTTTTATAATCCATTATTAAATAGGGAAGAATCAAATTATCATACCAAAAAAATCATTAATAATGAAAAATACTTTGATTTATTATTTGAGGAATATTTAAAAATTGAAGAAAATGCTTTTGATGAAACATTTTATAGATTTTCAAAATATGGTACTGAAAATAGTATTGTGAACGTAGATAATTCATTTGAAGAAGCAAAAGAAAATTTCTTAAAAGGAAATGATATGTCTGCCTATTATATTCAAGATTATACTAAGCATAAAACAATTAATATTATTGATAATGTATTTTCAAAGTATAATATTTATGAAAGAGAATTTTTAAATTACTTAAAGACAGAAAAATCAAATAACAAATCAACTTTTAAATCCATTTACAATTTAGTATCTAAAATTGAAAACTTAAATATTAAGCATGATGTTATTTTCAAATTAATTAATTCTGATTTAAATAGAGATATTGTAATTCAAGAAACTGGATTAGTTTCTTCTAAATTTTCAAAATTAGAAATTGAGAAGTTAAAAACACAATGGACTATTGCTAAAGATAAATTAAACATCAAACTTTCAGAATATTTAGTTGAGATTGAATCTAATATAAACAATCATAATTATATCGCTGAAGATACTGATACAACAAATAGTCTTAGAGAATTGTTAACCAATCATGATGAATATAGGGAATGGAATGAATTTTTTAAAACTTTAAATGATTACAATAATTTTCTCGATTTATTTACTAAGTATTTTGATGGTAAAGAATACAATAAAGCAATTGTTATTCATTTAAAAACTGGTGCAAAAACAAAATTCAATAAAAAACTTAATCTTATACAAAAAACTCATTCAGAAGAAAATAAATTAATAAATGACACTAAGTATCTAACTTTACTTAGACAAA
>NZ_DLJI01000043.1:0-40973 GCF_002484185.1 Empedobacter sp. UBA7620
AATAAAAAATGGTACTCTTTGTCTTCCAAAGGTACCATTTGTCTTTGCGGAGAGTGAGGGATTCGAACCCCCGGAGGTGTGACCCTCAACAGTTTTCAAGACTGCCGCATTCGACCACTCTGCCAACTCTCCAATAACGCAGTTTATTGCGGTATTGCGAGTGCAAATATAGAACGCTTTTTCGTTTTTCCAAACTCTGAAAACAAATATTTTTAAAATATTTTTTAACAAAATGATTCTCAATAGAATATTTTTTATTCTTTTTTTTGAAAATAGTCATTTATATCTTTGTTGTAATTAATTTTAGTCATGATTAGAAGAATTGAAGAAGTAGATTTTGCGAGATTGAGAGACATTTGGGAAAGTTCGGTTAGTAACACACACCATTTTTTAGCAGAAGAAGATTTTGAATATTATAGAGAAAATTTACCTAATTATTTTCCGCATGTAGCCTTATTTGGTTACGAAATCGGAAATCAATTGGTAGGATTTGTAGGTGTTGCAGCACAAAATCTTGAAATGTTATTTATTCACAATGATTTTCGAAGAAAAGGAGTAGGGAAGGCTTTGTTGGATTTTTCTATTCAGGAATTGAATGTGAAATCGGTTGATGTGAATGAACAAAATCAGCAAGCGATTGATTTTTATTTAAGCCAAGGTTTTAAGGTTACTTCTCGTTCTGAAAAAGATAACGAGGGAAAAGCTTATCCTATTTTGCATTTGAGTTTATAATTTCGGGAGAGAAGCTTAACTTTGTCGCATATTTTTTAGCCATGCATTCATTAACAGAATTATCATCAACTCAAAAGAATCGCATTCGATTCGCTGTTTCACTCTTCTTTTTTTCGCAAGGTTTAGCTTTTTCGTCTTGGGCAAGTCGCATTCCGACGATTAAATCAGATTTAGGAATTTCAGAAGGTCAATTGGGAACATTACTTTTATTGATGCCAATTGGGCAATTGTGTACAATGGCACTTTCAGGAAAATTAGTCGCGAAATTTGGAAGTAAAAATGTCTTACGAATTGTCGTTTTAATTTATCCTTTAATACTTTGTTGTATAGGTTTGGATCAAAATTTTTATCAATTAGGTGCTGTCTTATTTTTCTTTGGAGTAATAGGAAACATGTGCAATATTTCGGTGAATACGCAAGGAGTTGAAGTCGAAAAAATATATGGAAAATCGATTATGTCCTCTTTTCATGGTGCGTGGAGTATAGCTGGTTTTACAGGTGCTTTGATTGGTTTATTGATGATGAATTTGCATGTGAATACATTTTATCATTTTGTATTTATTTATGGCTTAATTATTTTGAGCTGGTTCATTAATAAAAAATATTTAGTCGATTCTACACCAGCTCCAGCGAAGGAAAAGAAATCTATTTTTTCAAAACCAGATACTGTTTTGGTTCAACTAGGAATTATAGGTTTTTTGAGCATGGCAACAGAAGGTGCGATGTTCGATTGGAGTGGTGTTTATTTCCAAGATATCGTAAAAGCACCTCAAAATTTGGTTGTCGTTGGTTATGCTTCTTTTATGGTAATGATGGCAACAGGACGTTTCGTTGGTGATTATTTTATCAGTAAATATGGAAAACAACGCGTGATGCAAATTAGTGGAATTTTGATGTTTTCTGGTTTGATGCTTTCAGTATTTTTTCCTCAATTTATTGTGTGTACAATTGCATTTATGATGGTTGGATTGGGTGTTGCGTGTAATGTTCCGACAGTTTATAGTGTAGCGGGAAAAAACAAAAATGTAAATCCAGGCGTTGCATTGGCAATGGTTTCGAGTATCTCTTTTTTAGGATTTTTAATGGGACCACCACTGATTGGTTATATTGCTGAAGCTTTTGATTTGAGATATTCTTATGCGTTATTTGCTTGCTTTGGATTGATTATGGTTTTTATGGTTGGTAGAATGAAAATCTTTAAAAACATTAATAACTAATTTATAGCTTTTCAAAAAAAAAGTAATGATTAACTTGTAAGAAGTATACATAATTATAAATTTGCCTTTTTAATTATTATGAAACAAATATGTTTCGAATTTTAGTAAACAATAAGTTTTTTAACGTAATCCTTTCAATATCGTACACATTAGCTATTATAGCATTATTGGTAATGTTTGGATTTGGATTTCCTGTTGAGTATAAACTTTATATAAACATTTTTTTTATCATTCTACTATCTGTCGGAATTTTAAGAACAATACTTAAATATGTTTATTTTAAAGAAAAAATTATTCCGCGAGTCATCATTTTTGATATAGTAAGTATACTATTTATTCTTTATTGCATTAAAATGCAAATAACCGATTATAGTTGGTTTTTTGTCAGCAAATATTTGCAATTTGCTATTGTTTTAAAATTAGTAAGAGAAATTGCTACACCTAACCTTAATTTCAAACGTTCTGTAATTACTCCTCCCCAATTATTTATTTTCAGTTTTTTTATTTTAGTTTTTGGAGGAGCTTGTTTACTTATGTTGCCAAAAGCAACATATCATCCAATTTCTTTTCTAGACGCACTATTTACAGCGACGAGCGCAGTTTGTGTAACAGGATTAACTTCTGTTGATACTTATATAACTTATACGCCTGTTGGTCATTTTATTTTAATGTTATTAATACAAGCAGGAGGTTTAGGTATTTTGACATTTGCTGGATATATTGCTTATTTTTTCAAAGGAAATAGTTCTTATGAGAATCAAATAGCATTAGGAAGTATTGCAAACAACGATTCTTTGAGTGAAGTTTTTTCTTTTGTAAAAAGGATTATCTATTTAACTTTTGGTATCGAATTCGTAGGAGCTGTATTAATTTATATTTCAATTGCACCTTATAATATTAGTATTGTTGACAAATTATTTTTTAGTATTTTTCATTCAGTTTCGGCTTTTTGTAATGCAGGTTTTTCTACATTGCCAAATGGATTAATGAACAAAGGTTTTGTTCACAATTATGGATTTCAATCTGTTCTAATCACATTGATATTCTTAGGAGGAATAGGTTTTCCTATCTTGATTAATATTCTACGTTATACAGATTATTTAATCAGAAAATTAATTTCAAAAATTCTCCATAATAAAAATAATCGTAAGAATTGGGTTTTTACATTAAGTTCTAAAGTTAATTTAATCACCTCATTAACAATACTAATTATTTCTACAATCATATTATTCTTCGAAGAATATTATTCTACATTAGGACAACATCAAGGTTTCGGAAAGTTTATTTCAGCTTTATTTATCGCCATAACGCCTCGTACAGCAGGTTTTAATAATATAGATTTTTCTCACTTACAATTCTCTTCCATACTTTTGGTTATTTTGTTAATGTGGATTGGTGCTTCACCAGCATCAACAGGAGGAGGAATTAAAACGAGTACTTTTGCAATTGCAATTCTTAATTTTATTAATATTGCACGCGGAAAAAATAAAATCGAAATTTACAAAAGAGAATTAAGCCCTATCAATGTACAAAAAGCTTTTGCTACAATGACCTTATCTTTTTTAGTCATTGGAATAGGAATATTTTTAATAACAAAATTTGATAATCATTTACATCTTATTGATGTTGCATTCGAAGCTTTTTCAGCTTATTCTACTGTTGGTTTATCATTAAATTTAACACCTACATTATCAGATCCAAGTAAAATTGTTGTCATT
Organism: Empedobacter sp. UBA7620; assembly: GCF_002484185.1. Taxonomy (NCBI): domain Bacteria; kingdom Pseudomonadati; phylum Bacteroidota; class Flavobacteriia; order Flavobacteriales; family Weeksellaceae; genus Empedobacter; species Empedobacter sp. UBA7620. The sequence goes on from NZ_DLJI01000043.1 coordinate 3,668, forward strand.
ACAATGATGTTTATTGGTCGTGTTTCAATGATTACAATTTTGATGGCTTTTTTTAAGAAAACTGTTTCATCTAATTATCGTTATCCATCAGATGATATTTTAATTTAAAAGAAAATTATGAAAATAATAATTATAGGTTTAGGAAATTTCGGCGCGGCGCTTGGTAAGAAAATGGTAAAGCTTGGTCACGAAATTATCGGTGTTGACAATAATATTCAACGTGTTGAAGCTTTGAAAGATAAGTTATCCTATACCATTTGTTTAGATGCAACAGATGAATTATCAATTAATAAATTACCACTAAATAATACAGATATTGTAATTGTAAGTATTGGGGAAAATGAAGGTGCCAATATTATGGCTACTGCTATTTTTAAAAATAAAAATGTAAAACGTTTGATTAGTCGTTCTATCAATTCTTTACACGAAAATGTTTTGCAAGCAATTGGAGTTACAGAAATTATTCGACCCGAAGCTGAATCTGCAGAACGTTGGACAAAAAAACTAAATGTGAAAGGAGTTGTAGATTCTTTTGAATTAAACAAAGAGTTTAGCATTATAGAGGTTGTAACACCAAATGAATTGGTTGGAAAAACATTTGATGAAATCCAATTCAAAAAGCAACATAATATTTTGGTAATGACAATTATTAAAAACAAAGAAGAAGCTAGTTTTTTAGGTCAATATAAAATTGTTCCAGAAGTACAAGGTTTTCCTACATCAAATACAGTAATTACAAAAGATGATGTATTGGTAATCTATGGAGCAAATCAAGAAATTTATAAATTCTTAAAGAAATTTAATATTCAATAATCTTATTCTTAAACTCTAATACATGTGGTTTATGGAATTTTAAGTAAAAAATAATTCCCATAAAATAACAGACAACATCTAATATATCTGCTGTATAATTCGAAGAAAATTTTGGCATAATAAATTCTAATAAAAGACTCAAAACAAAAGCAGTAATTACCAAATAACTTGTTGGATAAACATAAACTTGATTGTTGTATTTAATTTTCGAAATGATATAACTTCCTAAGTGCGTCATAGCAGGTACCGCAAAAATATCAGTTAAATAATGGTTGAGATACTCAATTTCTATGGAATAAATTCGGGTAAGTTTGATAAAAATCCAACTCAGAATATAAAAACTAAAATAAGTATCAAACAATTTCATTTTTTAGACAACAACAAGTATTATTAACACACAAAAAGCCCCAAGAATCATCAAAAATAGGAAGAAAGCATCGTCTATTAATTTTTGAGAGGCACTTCGTTTATCTTTTTTTTCTTTCATATGCTAACTTTGTGACAAAAGTATTTAATTCATCTCGAATTGCATAAGATGAATGTCATTGTAAAGTTTTTAAAATTGGATAGATTGAATCTTTAAAATATTTTCATAACTTTAAAACAGTAAATGATTGATAATGAAAATACTTTTATTCTTTCTTTTTCCAATTGCTCTTTTTGCGCAAGAAGTTGCTCAGAATGATAATCTTAAAAATAAATTGTTGATGAATTTTGCTCAACAATCTGGTTATTTTGATTTTAAGTATTCGCAAGATTTATCGCTTGAAAAGAATAATGAATTAATCTTGGATAATGTGAAGAATTATATTAATCAGCCAACAAGTATTTCTCCTTTAAAACCTGTTGTAGAAAGAATTTCTTACGAATATGATGATTCAAAAACATACGGACAAAACTTATTTAGAAGTACTGTACACGAATTGTTTTTTAGTAAACCACTGAAATTAGGTAAATAAAAAAAGCCCAATCCTTGAATTGAGCTTTAAAATACTATAAAAATATATAAAAATTCTGAGCTTAGAATTTTATATCCTCTGTTGTTGCGATTAAATCTTGAATTGTTTCGCGACGACGAATTAAATAATCTTTGTCGTCAATTAACAAGACTTCCGCAGGTTTGAAACGCGAATTGTAATTCGAAGCCATCGAGAAACAATATGCTCCTGCATTGTGGAAACACAACACATCTCCTTCGCTAATTTCATTTATTTTACGATTCGATCCAAACGTATCTGTTTCACAAATATATCCCACAACTGTGTAATAACGGCTACGACCTTCTGGATTTGAAATATTTTCAATTTCGTGATGAGCACTATAAAACATTGGACGAATTAAATGGTTGAAACCTGTATCAATTCCTGCAAAAACAGTAGAAGTTGTTTGTTTCACAACATTTACAGTTGCTAAGAAAGATCCTGCTTCAGAAACCATATATTTTCCTGGCTCGAACATTAATGTCAAAGGTTTTCCGTACGCTTTTTCGAACTCATTGAAACGAGCTGATAAACGCTCTCCTAAATATTCAATATCTGTTTCGTCTGCGCCTGGATAGTAAGGAACTTTAAATCCTGATCCAAAATCGATGTAAGATAAATTCTTGAATTCTGCTGCAACTTCAAATAAAATTTCAGCTCCTTGTAAGAAAACATCAATATCTAAAATATCAGAACCTGTATGCATGTGAACACCATCCAAATGTAAACCTGTATTTTCTACAACACGTTTGATATGTGGTAATTGGTGAATAGAAATTCCGAATTTTGAATCAATATGTCCAACCGAAATATTTGCATTTCCACCTGCCATAATATGTGGATTAATACGCACACAAACTGGATATTTAGGAAAATCTTGACCAAATGTTTCTAAAACAGAAAGGTTATCGATATTGATGCGAACACCTAAATCAATTGCTTTTTTAATTTCAGCATACGAAACACCATTTGGCGTATAAATGATTTCTTTAGGCTTGAAACCCGCCATTAATCCCAATTCTACTTCTTGAATAGAAACCGTATCCAATCCTGAACCAAGTGATTTGAAATACTTTAAAAGATTAAGATTTGTGTTCGCCTTACATGCATAATTTAACTTTAAACGTTTGACTGTAGAAAATGCATTTGTCATCTTTTCATATTGCGATCTAATTTTGTTCGCATCATATACATACAAGGGCGCACCATATTTTTGCACCAATTCCAATAGACGTTCTCTATTCAGTTCCATTTTGTTTATTTTTTTGTTTAAAGTTAAATTTCAGTTGCCAAAATTACGGAATACAAATGGTTTTCTGAAGATAATTCAGAATAAACTTATTATAAATCAATAATTTCGAATATTGTTTAAAGATTTAAAAAATATTTCGAATATTATTCGGTAATAAATGTTTTAATCCCTCCACCATTCTTTGAAGTGAAAGACAGAATCGTTCAAATTTAGTGGTTCACCAATCATAGGCGTCAAAATATCGAGCTTATTTTGCTTACCATTCTCTATAATTTTTTCCAAAGGTTCGTCCCAAGCATGTTTTGCCAAAGCAAATTTTGCAGCATGTACAGGAATAATATGTTTAGCTTTTAAATCGGTAATGATCGCAGGTAAATCTGTTGGTAAAGCATGAATGTATTTCCAAGCATCGTTGTATTGTCCATTTTCTAGAATCGCAAAATCAAACGGACCATATTTTTCTCCAATTTCTTTGAAATGCGTATCATAACCGCTATCACCACCTAAAAATATTTTTTGCGTAGGTGTTTCCAATACATAAGAAGTCCAAAGTGTTGTATTTCGTTTAAATTTTCTACCAGAAAAATGACGAGCTGGTGTAAAAGTAATTTTTAAGTTATTTTTTAATGAAACGCTTGTGTTCCATTCTTCTTCGATTAATTGTTCTGGTAGATAATTCCACTTCTCGAAATGTGCGCCAACTCCAAGCGGAAGAATCACTTTCTCCACTTTTGGACGTAATTCTTTCACTGTTTCATAATCCAAGTGATCGTAATGATCGTGTGAAATAACCAAATAATCAATCTTTGGGAAATCTTTTGCGTGATACGTATTTGCTCCTTTAAATGCTTTATTGAAAATTGGTAAAGGCGAACCGTAATCACTAAAAACAGGATCGATTAGGAAATTAACACCATCCAATTGAATATAATAAGACGAATGTCCCAACCAAATAAATACATTTTCAGATTTATCAATAGATTTGATATCCGTCTGAATATGCGGAATAGAATCTTTCGGATTGAGTTTTGGATTTTTCGCACCAAAGAAAAAATCCCACATCACTTTTTTGGTATCAAAACCTTCTGCAAATGCAGGTGTGTGATGAATATTTTGAAATTGTCCATTTTTATACAACTTCGATTGTTTCATTCGTTCCAATCGTTTTCCAGTTGCATCAGCACCAAAAGTATCCATTTGTAGAATAGCGAAGGTTGCAATTACAAGAATTACAATCAAACTTAATAGGAAGTAAAGCATTCGTTTAAAAACTTTTCGTTTATTGATTTTTTTCATTAATGATCAAATGTATAAAATTCTTGGATTGCTTTTGAAATAATATATCTTAAGTAAACTGTAACATTTGTAACTTTCATTTTAATTTTGATTTACCAACTTTGTACACGTTTTAGAAAAAATAGAAAATGGAATTTATCTTACAACCTTGGCCATGGTATATTGGCGGACCAATAATCGCAATTGTAATGCTTTTATTGATTTATTTCGGAAAAAGTTTTGGGTTTTCATCAAATTTCAGAACGATTTGTTCTGCTTTGGGAGGAGGAAAATCATGTGATTTTTTCTCGTTTGATTGGAAAGCTCAAAAATGGAATTTATTATTCTTAGTTGGCGCAGTAATCGGAGGTTTTGTTTCGGTACATTTCTTATCAGATAATCAAATTCCTGAAATTTCAGATGCTACAATTGCAAAATTGAATACAATGGGATTCGAAAGTGCAGGAAAAGCATATTCTCCGACCGAAATTTTCGAAACGATGTCTGTTAAAAATATTGCTTTATTATTTGTTGGCGGATTATTAATTGGTTTCGGAACGCGCTACGCAGGAGGTTGTACATCTGGGCATGCGATTTCGGGTTTAAGTGATTTGCAGTTGCCTTCATTAATCGCTGTTATCGGCTTTTTTATCGGTGGACTTTTGATGGTTCACGTTTTGTTTCCTTTAATTTTTTAATCTCATGAGAAGTTTAGTTTATATCATATTAGGTGTTATCTTTGGTGTGACCATGTACAAGGCAGAAACAGCCTCTTGGTTTCGTATTTTCGAAATGTTCAATTTTCAATCTTTCCACATGTACGGATTTATCGGTTCGGCTTTGGTTGTTGGTTTGATTGGAATACAATGGATGAAAAAGAAAGAAGCAAAAGATATCGATGGTGAAAAAATTGTGATTCAACCCAAAACAAAATCAATAGCTCGTTATTTGATCGGAGGAATTTTCTTCGGATTAGGTTGGGCGTTGGTTGGCGCTTGTCCTGGACCAATATTTGTGTTATTAGGCGCAGGAGTTTATCCAATTTTAATTACAATTGTAGGTGCATTAATCGGTACTTTTCTTTACGGAAAAATTAGAAACAAAATCCCACATTAAACATGATAAAAGAGAAAATAGAAGCAACTTATCCATATCAATTTGAAGATGAATTATTGAATGAAATTGATGAATTAGGATCTTTGATAGAATTTAAAGCGAATGATGTGATGATAGATTTGAACCAATTTATCAAAGGAATGCCAATTCTTTTGAGTGGTGCAATCAAGATTATGCGCGAAGATTTTGATGAAGGAGAATTGTTGTTGTATTTTCTCGAAAAAGGAGATACATGTGCCATGACGATGGCGTGTTGTTTGGGTGATAAACAAAGTAAAATACGTGCTGTAGCTGAAACTGATGGAGAATTGGTAATGATTCCGATTGTAAAAATGGACGAATGGTTGGCAAAATATCCATCGTGGAGACGTTTCATTTTTGATAGTTATAATAATAGAATGGAGGAAATGTTGGTAGCGATTGACAATTTAGCTTTCAACGATATGAACGAACGTTTGAAAAAATATCTGTTGGATGTCGCAAGTATCAATAAAGGCAAAGTAGTGGTAAAAACGCATCAAGAAATTGCTTATGAACTGAATACTTCTCGTGTTGTTATTTCTCGTTTGTTGAAAGCTTTAGAAAAAGAAGGTTTCCTTCAATTAAACCGAAACGAAATCACGATTAAGTAAGAAATTATTTAAAAAATATATACAAAGGAAGCTCAAGTAGAGAGCTTCCTTTTTTTATTTGAAACAACTTATAGTAGAAAATTTTTCTAAAAATAATATCATTTGTAACAAATGTTACAATCTATTTTGATACGGTCAATTACTTTTGTTTTGTATTTCATAAAACAAATGATTGCCCGTATAGTTTATTTTGGATTATTGCTATTTACTTTTTTTCCTTTTGTAGAGTCGTCTGTGGCGTTACTTTTAGGGATTGGTTATGGTTTAATTTTTCAGAATGAATTTGGGGAAATCTCAAAACGATATTCAAAGAAATTATTGAATATTGCAATCATTGGTTTAGGGTTAGGTTTGAATCTTCACGAGGCAGTTTCGGTAAGTAAAGATGGATTTTTTCTCACTTTTATTTCTGTGTTAAGTGTTTTTACATTAGGATTTGTATTCTACCGATTATTAAAAATCAATAAGAATACATCGCTGCTGATTACTTCGGGAACTGCTATTTGTGGAGGAAGTGCTATTGCTACAATTTCTTCGGTTTTACAACCAAAAGCGAATCAAATTACCATTGCTATGGCAGTTGTGTTTGTATTGAATGCGATTGCGTTAATGGTTTTTCCATTTATCGGACATTATTTTCAGTTATCGCAATATCAATTTGGTTTGTGGTCGGCAATTGCAATTCACGATACAAGTTCTGTTGTCGGTGCTGCTAAACAATACGGTGAGCAAGCTTTGGAAGTTGCAACAACTGTAAAATTGAGCCGAACATTATGGATTTTTCCGTTGGCTTTATTAATTGGTTATTTCAACAAAAAAGAGAACTCTTCTTACAAATTTCCTTATTTTATAATTGGTTTTATAGCAACAATGCTTATCGCTACTTATTTTCCTCAAGGCGAAAAAGTCTATCATATTTTACAAGGAATTTCGAAACAATTAATGGTCGTTGCTTTATTTATGATTGGCTCGTTGATTAACTTACAATCCATCAAACAAGCAGGTTTTAAAACCTTATCATACGGAATTTTACTTTGGATTTTTATCTCCATTTTATCTTTGGTTTTGGTTTTAAATTATTTTTAAAATCTTTATTCTCTCTATTTTAAGTCTGTAACATTGGTTACTGTCGATTGTTTTTTAGCAACTTAACTTTGCTTCAACAAATTAGAAAAGGTTAAACTATAAAAATATTATCATATGTTTTTTCAACACATTTTTGAAAAGTCATTGGCACATTCAAGTTACCTTGTAGGTTGTCAAGCAAAAGGAGAAGCAATTGTAATCGATCCAAAAAGAGATATTGATACATACTTAAAAATAGCAGAAGAAAATAAGCTGAAAATTACGCATATTGCCGAAACACATATTCATGCTGATTATCTTTCTGGTAGTCAAGAGTTGGCTTACGTAACAGGTGCGAAGATGTATTTGTCTGATGAAGGCGGAGAAGATTGGCAATACGATTTTGAACATGTCGGATTAAAAAATGGCGATAAAATAGAAGTTGGAAATCTAATTTTTGAGGTGATGCATACACCAGGTCACACGCCAGAAAGTATTAGTTTTTTGTTGACAGATACGCCTGCGACGAAAGAACCTGTTATGATTTTTACTGGAGATTTTGTTTTTGTAGGAGATATTGGTCGTCCAGATTTATTAGAAGAAGCAGCTGGATTAATTGGTACTAAAGAAGTAGGAGCGAAGCAGATGTTTGAATCCTTGAAAAAATTTCAAGCATTACCAGATTATCTACAAGTTTGGCCAGCACATGGAGCAGGTTCTGCTTGCGGAAAAGCTTTGGGTGCTGTAGCAAGTACGACGGTTGGTTATGAGAAAATCAGAAATTGGGCGTTGCAATTTGATTCGAATGAAAAAGGATTTGTTGATTATTTGTTGGCAGATCAACCCGAAGCGCCAGCTTATTTTGCAATGATGAAAAAGCTGAATAAAACAAAACGTCCTTTATTGATCGAAGTTCCGAAATGGGCTAAATTAACATACATCGAATTTGAAAAAGCGAAAGATTTTGGAATGAAAGTGATTGATGCGCGTATCAAAACAGATTTTTCTCAATTCCATTTACCAGGAACATTAAATATTCAAAACAATAAAACGTTCAATACATGGATGGGTTGGATGGTAAATTATCAAGAACCAATTGTGTTGATTGTAGAAGAGGATGAAGTAGAAGAAATGACGCGAAAATTGATGCGAATTGGTTTGGATAATGTCTATGGTTATATTACTCCAACAGATATGTTGAGTAATTTTAATTCTTTACAATCTTCTATTTTGATCGATGCAGATACAATGGAAAATTACATTGGAAATGATGAGGTTCAGATTTTAGATGTTAGAGGAGAAGCAGAATTTAAAGAAGGTCATATTGAAGGAGCGAAGCATATATTTGTTGGTTATTTACCAAAAAGATACAATGAACTAGATCCAACTAAAAAAATTGCCTTGCATTGTCAAGCTGGAGATCGAGCAACGATTGCACAAAGTTTTTTGGAATCGAAAGGTTTTGAAGTTGAAAATTATAGTGGAGGAATTGCTGACTGGAAATTGAATCAAAAACCATTAGTTAAATAATATGTTTTTTAAAAAGATTTTAAAAATGTTGACATCAAATTCGAATGTAGAAAATTATCTACAAGAAGGTGCTTTATTGTTGGATGTTCGTACAAAAGCAGAGTTTTTGGCGGGACATCATGCAGATGCGGTGAATATTCCGTTGCAAGAATTAGAAGTAAGATTAAAGGAATTACCAAGCAAAAAAATTGTAACAGTTTGTAGAAGTGGAGCTCGTAGTGCGCAAGCAGTAACAATTTTAAATAAAAATGGATTTGATGCAATAAACGGCGGTCCTTGGCAAACAATAAAATAAGTGTAATAATATCTAAATTTTAAAATGGATTTATTGGATAAAATACAAGGAAATAATTATTATTTGATTGATTTTTATGCAAATTGGTGTGCTCCATGTCAATTACAATTTCAGTTTTTAGAAAATTTGAAAGAAAAATTTCCTGATAATGTAGAAATTATAAAAATAGATGTAGATAAAGACAAAGTAAGTACTATTCAATTTGATGCAATGTATCAAGTAAATGGTGTACCAACTTTGATGCTTTTTCATCAAGGAAAGCTACTTTGGAAACATTATGGAGTAAAGTTTGAAGATGATTTACAGGAAATTGTAAAACAATTTTTGATATAAAAAAGACAGTAGTTACTTAATAATTCTTCTTAGATTCAAGTGCAACTACTGTCAAATTATTTCCTTATTCTTACTTTTTCTTCACGTATTTTTTTGGATTTTTTTTGAATTCAACTTTACAGCTTTTACTACAAAAACCATAAATTTTCTTTTGATAAATTGCGGTATCTGTTAAGAATTGTGCGGTATTCATTCCACAAATAGGATCTTTCTCGTTTACAACTTTTACTTTTAGTTTTTGTTGAGCAAAAATTGAAAAAGAGATGATGAAGAATGTTAATGTTAATATTTTTTTCATTGTTATTGATTTTTAGATTGAAATAAATTGTAATTAAAAAAGAAACCTATTCTGTTTTTTACTTCGATTTCTCCTGAATTTAAATCAGAAAGTATAGGTTGAAAATATTCTATACCAAAATTAAACTTTCGAGCAGCTGTTTCTAATCCTAATTTCGCAAATTGAGCTTTTCCCTTAGATTTTGGAATCGTCTCCCCAAATTGTTCATTTTTATAATAAAGTTCGTTTTGAAAACCGACTTTTCCAAGTAATTTTAATTCATTGTTAATGAAAAGATGTTGTAATTGAATTAATTGATTCCATTGATCTCCAAATTTGTATTTCTTTTTATTCTCTCCTTTCAAGTTATAGTCTGTTACTAATTGTAAAGTCGAATTCTTATAAGCTAATTGGTAATTTATTGCAAACTGAGTATCCCAACTTCCTGTACCTAATTGAAAACTTGGATTGGTTGTTTCAGCATTTGCTTGATTAAATTTTGCGATTGGAATTTTTAAACCTATTGCAGCACTTAATCCATGTTTTAGCTCGTTAGAATTTGTATTTGATTTAATAACTTTAACTATTCCCATCATATTTAAATCTCCAATACCAGAAATAGAAGAAGAGTTTTTACCTTCTTTATTATGAAAATGGTAAGGAATGCTAGCATTGATGTCAATTCTATTATTTATTGGAATTCTTGCCCATAATTGAATGGTATTGAATTGTTGCTTTTGTGTTCTTTTATTAGAAAAAGCATCTTCTTTAGCTTTATAAGATTGATGTAGATAACGAATACCAACGAAATTTGAATTTATAAGATTTTCAATTCCATTTGAGGTTGAAGTTGCAGAACAACCGCAAGCATCACAATCTAATTCTAAATCATATAAATGAGAGATTACAATAGAATCATTATCTGTATGTGCAAATAATGAAATGGGTGTAAATAATATAACGAAAAATAAATTGATATATAATTTCATTTGGATAGATTTAAAATTCTGCATAAGCAGGGTTATTAATAAATGAGTAATCAGTTAATGTATTTAGAAAAGAGATAATTGCCTTTTTTTCTTCTTCTGTCATAGGAATTCCAATTCGATTATTTTGTTTGAGTTGAGAATCCAAATTTTTATCATTTTGTACACCTTCTGAATAAAAATTCAAAACAGCTTCTAAACTATAGAATCGACCATCGTGCATATAAGGTTTGGTCATTTCAATATTTCTTAAACTTGGAACTCTAAACTTCATAAAGTCAGTCGAATCTAATGTGACACGATATAAACCTCCATCTTTGTATTGTTTATTATAATACATTCCTGTATTTCGAAAAGACTCATCTGTAAAAAGTGTTCCTTTATGACAACTTGAACATTTCTGTTGAAAAAGTTGTAAACCTTTTTTTTCGGTTTCGGTTAAATTTGTCTCTTTCCTTAAATATTGATCATATTTAGAATCTTTTGATACAACTGAAACCATAAACTGTCCTAATGCACTGAGAATACGATTTGCATCGATTTTATCATCTCCAAAAGCATTTTTAAACATTTTTCGATAAGAAGAATTTGATGATAATTTCTTAATGATTTCGGGAAAAGTTGTATCCATTTCTTCTTCAGCTGTAATAGGAGAAATTGGTTGTTGAGCTAAATCATGAATAACGCCATCCCACATAAATCGATTTAGAAAAGCCAAATTTTGAATAGGAGGAGCATTTCGAATTCCTAATCGATCATCAATTCCATGACTAACAGGATGTCCGTGGTGAGTAAAGGCATTTTCTTGAATATGGCAAAAAGCACATGAAATAGTATTATTTCTAGATAATCGACCTTCATAAAATAGTTTTTTTCCTAGCTCAACACCATTCTTAGTTAACGGATATTTATCTGTATCAAATGTTATTTTAGGAAAATAAGAAGGAATTTCTAATTGATAAGGTTCATCAACGATTTGTCCATAATCAATATCATCATCGTTACAACTTAACAAGATGTATAAACTGAATATAATTGTTATTATTTTATTCATTGTTTGTAGAATTATGCGGTGTTTTATAAACACCGCTATAAACTTTATTGATTTTTTTCGTCGTTATGTACATGATCAACTCGAAACATATTTTGTATGTTTTCTGTTACCAATTGAGCAAAATTGGAAGATCCCATAATATTATTGTTCGACTCATCTAATATCAATTTATGATCACCACTTAAATAAGTATTCAAATTTGCCATAATATGAATAGATGGCTTAATCTTAGAAGTTACTCGTGCAGATGTAGGTAAATCTAATGTTACTTCTCTATATAAATCTTGAACATTATTTTTGTTAATATCTCCCATATTTCCAGTATGAGTTAAGAAGAAAGTGTCTGTAGTAGTTTTGCCATAAAAACCTTCTATTTTAAAGAGAACATAACCAGCAGCCCAAGACCAAGTCATTCCATTTTTCTTTGCTTTTTCCCAAAAAGTAGCTTGTCCAGTCTGGCCTAATAAATAAGCTTTCTGAGAAACACCAAGTCCGAAACGTACTTTTGTATATTTATTTTGAGGAATATTATCCAAATTTAAATAAACGACATTAGCTATTGCAGAATCTTGATTAATAACAAAAGCGCCTTTGTCTGGATCGTTTTTATGATAATCAAATTCATTTCCTTTTTCATCAATTAATGTGATGTTAGAAATGATATATTTTAATGTTGTTAATTTATGTTTTTGTCCGTTTGATGAGGTTTGCGTTGTTTGATCTAAAACAATTCCTCCCAAATTATCAAATCCATTTTCAAACTTTAATTGAATTTTACCTGTTTCAGTTGATTTAATTTCAGAGAAATCATCATCGTTGTTGCAGGAAGTAAATAAAGTAAGTAATGCGATAAATGATAAGTTTAAAAAATATTTGATTGTTTTCATTGTAATAATTGTTTAATTTTTTTGAATAAAAATGCTGTTGGAAAACAATTATTGTTCTCCAATACTGGATATTTGTTCTATTAATTAAACAATTGGAGGTTTTAGATATTTAAAAACCCAATCGATAGAATAGGATGATTGCCAAAAGAATCGATGTTTTATTTTTACAATAAAATCTTGAATAAATGGAATATCTAAGTATTCGAAATGTATATAAATTTCTGCAAATCGAATATTCTTTACTAAAACCGAATCAGATTCTTGTTCTGTTTCTTTTAGTTGCTTCGATAAATAACACTTTCCATTACATTGCATTTCTGGTCGCTCTTTATTGATACAATATTTATCAATAATCTTCTCCTGAGTACTAATGAATACAGTAAAAGGAATTAATGATCGAAAACCAATTAAAAGCACGAACAATGCAATCAATAAACAATTGAAACTTTTGACAAATCTTATATGAAATGTCAACTTGATTAAATGTTAATGAGATAATAATTTGATAAATATGGGCTATTTATCAAATAGGAGGCTGAAGTTGTTGATCTAATTGATATTGAGTCTCGAAAGCTAATTCGAAAGTCGATATTTTTTCAATAGATTTTGTAAAGTTAGATGTATTAATTTCGAAGGTAGGTTGATAGATAAAATAATCAATTGTGCGTAAAGAAACTTGAATTTTATTATCATCATTTTGTTCATCACTAACAGTCTTGGAAATCTGTTCTTTCAGATAACAAACGCCATTACACAATAATTCTGGACGTTCTATATTAACACAATATTCTTTAGAAATCTTATCATAATTCACTAAATAGTCAATAACTGGTAGCAATGGTCTACAAGTTATTAGAACAACAGTTAGTATGAAAAGGTAAGATTTCAATTCCTTAAAATTTTTATAAAATTAGACAGTTTTTATTTATTTTGAAAATGAAGATTATCAGTTTTTTCAGAAATTAAATTTAAGTTACTTTTTATTGAAATGACATTAATGAAATAATCTTAAAAGGTTTATATTTTTTAGATTGAGAAAGATATCGTAACTTTGAATTAATCATTTTAGGATCAATTTATGGCAAATTTTATCGACATCTATAGAAGAAACAACCAATCGTGGTTGTTTTTGTCGTTGGCATATTTGCATGATGATACTTTCTTAAGAAGCTCGAAAGAGTTTATCAACTAATCCCTGTTACGACTCGAGACAGGGAACCTTCTATTTTTTTTCAATTATCAATTATTTTCAATTTTCTGTAAGGAGATTTGTATCAAATTTTAGCGAATTTTATTTTCGGTCATTTGATATTTGAGTCTTAGGAAATCCTCTTAGAATGATTGAAAGTTTAACTAAGAATTTATCAAAATGACAACAAATATTATTTTAACAACAGGATTATACGATTTAATTAAAGACCATTTAAGAAGAAAAAAAGTAACAGCAGAACAAGAAAATATCTTGACAAAAGAATTGCGTCATGCAGAACAAATTTTGAGAAGAGATTTGGCAGATAATATTGTAACTGTAGGAAAAAAAGTAACAATAAAAGAATTAAATTCTAATCAAGAATATCAATTAAATTTTGTTAGCCCAGAAAAGGCAAAACCGAAAAAGAATCGTCATTCTATTTTAATGGACGAAGGTTTAGCAACAATTGGTTATAAAATTGGAGATGTAATTGAATGGCCAGCAAATGATGGTACAAAAAAATATGAAATTCTGAATGTAGAAGCAGTATCATAATTTGTACAAAAAGCATAATAAAAAAACCGAGCATTAGCTCGGTTTTTTTATTTTGAATATTTTATGAATAGATTCTACATTGGTAGACAATCGTTACAATTTTATTTTCTATGATATTTATTATGTTTTTTAAAGAAATATTGATTTATCACTATCATATTTGTTTCATTTTTTCCGAAAATATAACTGATTGAATGTCTACAATAAGTCTATGTAATTATTGATGAGTATTTTAATATTTTTACGCAACTGATTGTTATTTAAGTTTTTAATTATTTAATTCTTGTCTACAATTTGTCACTTTTTGTAGACAAGAATTAAAAGGAGTTAAATTGATGTAAGTATAATGTTAATTTTAGATAAATCAAATGTTATCAATTTGATGAAGTCTAAAAATATTATAAACATGAGAAAAAATTACTTTTTACTCCTTCTTCTTAGTTTATCATCAGCTTCCGTTTTTGCTCAATCGCCGGTGCAAGTTGTTGATGATTTTTTGAATCAAACACAAAGAAAAGGTACAATTAACTCACAGTTTGATTATACTGTAGTTACTGAAAATGTTGTTGGAAATAATGTAGGAGACTATGTGAAGATTCAACAAACAATTAATGGAATTCCCGTTTATGGGACTAGCGGTACTTTTCACGTTCAACAAGGAAAAGTTATTAATCATAATGAAAATTTTGTTAATGCTATAGTTGATAATACTTTAACAGTAACTCCGAAATTAACAATTGATCAAGCAGTATTAGGTTTAGCAAAATCTTTAGGGAAGCAGTACATTGAAATTGATCCTAAAAATATAACTGCTGAATTTAAAAAATCAGCTAAAACTTATGAAGATAAAGAATATGTAGCTTTTCTTAAAGATTCTCCAAGTTTTTTAAATTATTACAATGATAATGGAACAATAAAATTAGCTTGGGTTACATTAGCTGAAATCAAAAATAATGATCATATAGATAAACTTGAACGTGTTTACGAAACCATTATTGATGCAAACACTGGTCAACTTTTAGCTAAAAAATCTATTATTAATAGTTGTAATTTTGACGCTACGGCTTCAAAACAAAATGTTTATCACAACAATCCAGAGGATTTTAAATGGATAGAAAAAGCATATGCAACTTATTCACCATCAGAAGAGTCTAGTTTATTGGCAGATGCACCCTTAAATGCTACTTACCGCGTAATCCCTGCTACACAGCAAAGTCCTTTGAAATCAGATTTTAAGTTACTAACAAATACTTATGATCCAGTAGCTTCTAAAGAAGGTTGGCACAAATTAATTCCAGAGGCAGCAGCAAGAAATTCAAGCCTAACAAAATATCATACTGTAGGAAATAATATGCAGGTTGGCTATGATAAAGATGGAGAATTCAGTGATATTGTTTTTGGAATTTTTCAACTTTTAATAGCAGCAGGAGATCAATTTGTAAAAAATGAAGCATATGGAGGGGAAAAACTTTTGTTTGATTTTCCTATACCTGGTAATTCAATGAGTTATGATCCGTTAAATTATACAGAAGCAGCTTCAACACAAATGTTTTATTCAATGAATTCTATTCACGATATTTTACATTATCACGGGTTTAATCCGAAAGCAGGGAGTTTTCAAATGAATGATGGCGACAAGAGTAGAGTTATCGGTTTTTCTACTTCTGGATTAGGAAAAACAAATACCATAACAAATAATGCTGTAATGGCTTATTCATCACTCTTAGGAAAAAATCCTGTTACCATGTTTTTTACATTTGATACATTGGCTGAAGGTGCAGGTATTTTAGAAATAAAAGATGGTGATTTGAAAGGTATTTATAAAGGTGCTACTGGTAATAACGCAGGTTTTGTTTTTGGAAAATCTACTCCTGTTAGTGCTGAGATGGTTTTAATTAATGATAATACAGGTACTGATTCTCAAGACGGCTGTGAATCTGTTGTTAATGGAGATCAACTGAACGGAAAATTTGCTTTAGTAAATAGAGGTTCATGTTCTTTTGGTGTAAAAGTAGACAATATTAAAACATATAATCCTGCAGGAATAATAGTGATTAATAATACCGTAGGAGATTTTGCAGGATCTATGGATATAACAAATCCTGATTTGACAATTCCAGTAGGCGGAATTTCAAAAGATTTGGGAGATAAGATAAAAACTGCAATCTCTAAAAATGAAAAAATTGTAGGTACTATGCCTTCATCAAATTTCAAATACCGAGTAAGGGATAGTGATTTTGATAGTCAAGTTTTGTTACACGAATATACACACGCTGTTAGTAATCGTTTAAGTGCTGGATTGATTAGTGGTGAAGAAGGTATGGGTGAAGGATGGAGTGATTATGTCGCTTTAAATTTAACGCAACAAGCCTATCATACAGCTAAAGATTTAATCAATATGGGCGAATATGCCTTTGATGGAGCAGGACTTCGAGAATTGCCTTATACAACAGACATGAAAGCAAATCCACATACTTACGATAAACTAAAAGAAATTGGTGCAGGAGAGAATAAACAACATCCAACAGGATATGTATGGGCGTTAATGCTTTGGGAAATGCACTGGAAATTGATTGCTAAATATGGATTTAATCCAGATTTCAAATCAAATACAGGTGGTAATAATATGGCTCTTGACTTGGTTTTAGAAGGAATTAAAATGCAAAAAGCAAATCCAGGATTTGTAGATGGACGTGATGGTATTTTAATGGCAGATGTTGTATTGAATAAAGGAGAAAATCAATGTTTAATATGGGAAGCTTTTGCTAAAAGAGGATTGGGTTATAGCGCAGATCAAGGAGATCCATTATTAAGAAGTGACGGGAAAGAAGCCTTTGATTTACCACCAACATGTGCAAGATTAGGAACGGATGATTTAGAAGCGAATACGGTGAGTATATATCCTAATCCCGTAAAAGATTTAGTATATATCAATTCGAAAGATAATGTAGAGAAATATGAAATTATAGATGTTACTGGACGTGTAATAAATTCTGGATCTGTAAAAAAAGATGGTCAAGTAAGTAGTGTATCTACTGATAGTTTATCTGCTGGTTTATATATCTTAAAATTATATACTGATAAAGAAGTCGTAACGAAAAAAATCATCAAGAAATAATGACTAAATCTAATAATATGAAAAAACATCTAAATATTCTTTTTTTATCTCTTTTAGGAGGAAGTATGTTTGGTCAACAATTATCATCTAAAGCATTAGAAAGTTGGTTAGATCAAGCAACTAAACCTATCAAGATAGAGAGTCCTATTGTTCAAAAAGCATTATCTCAATCCTTTCAAAATAAATTAAACTTAACATATTGTACACCAGCTGAGATTTCATCTCCAGAAGAGATTACAAGGGTTAGTATTAAGACTTCAATCAATACATTATTAGATCATGTAAGTGCAAACAATACAGCTATTGGTTATGAAGATTTTACAACTGTTAAACCAGCTGAGCTGGGACTAACATCAAAATATACATTAAGTTTTCAAGGTGATACAAAAGGAGCTTACTACAGTTCTTTTACTATCATGATTGATTATAATAAGGATGGAATTTTTGGAAGGATTTCAAATGATGATCAAATTAATAGTAGAGAAATTATTAATGTGGATGAGTTATTATTTAATTCGAATGGTGTAGATGGTAAATCTGTTTCGCAAACGATAACTATTCCTCAAGATGCTACTTTAGGAGAAACAAGAATGCGTATTTTGAAAAGACAAACTGATTATAAGTCGGCGCTTCATCCTAAAACAGCATGTGATTTAGGATCTGTATACGGTCAAGTAGAAGATTATACGATTAGTTTAGTTCCGCCTAAAGTTTGTACAAATACTCCAAATGGGGCTGCATATCAAGGTACATTTATTCCTACTAATAATGTTCAAGATACTTTTCTGAAAAATGTTAGCTTAGGAAGTTATGTTGATATTTTTGTTTACGAAGGAAACGATTATACTTTTGAACCATCTGTTAAGAATGCTTATCTTTCTTTGAAAGATTTAAAAACGAACACAAATCTTACATCTATAGAAGGGGCATTTAATTGGAAAAGTACGTTAACTGGTACTGTTAGATTATACTTGCATGGAAATGAAAATTGCGATGCGTCAACTGATAAAACAGATGTCACAATTTTTGTAATGAATATGAACAAGAACCCAATTAACGAACCTTGTAATTTGGGCATACCTTCGGTAGACTTTAATTTGACGAAAGAATTAAACGGAACGAAAAATCAAGAAATAGCATTTGATATTAATGCTTACGGAGGAAGATCTTCTAAAATTACTGGATTGAAAATTAATTTACAAGGAGATGCAAGTAAGGTTGATTTCGAGTTGTTAGAAGATACGAACGGTTTGCCTTCTACATTAGTTTCAAAAATTGTCGGAAAAATTATTTCCAAAACATCTCTTGGAACAATAAATGGTAAGCCAAGTTACCAATATGATATTGATTTTGATAAACCGATTGATTTAAATGCACTAGAAACTACAACTTCAATTAAAAAATGGTTGAAATTAGTAACTGATGCTCAAACACTAGAAGTGAATTCAAATTTTGCAGTAGCAACGAAATTAGCCAGTAAAAATTCAACAGATAATCAAGGAAAATGGACGATTTCTACTAATTTAGAAGCAGTATACCAGTTAAAAGCTGAATGTCTTAACAATGCATGTAATCAAGTCATTCCAGAAACACCAAAAATAGCTGATATGTCATTGCCTACTATTGAAGGTATGGCAACATCAGAAACAGCAATAGATATTGTAGCGGAAAAAGGAAAAAAACTAACTGTTTCTGGAATTGAAATAGATGGTTGGTTTATGGGATTGTCAATGGATGGAACAATTCCTAAAGATGAATTACCAACAATGAAGTTGAATTTATTATCAGCGAATTTAGATGCAGATCAACCAATAAATAAAGATGAAGATAAAAATGTGTTGCCAATAGGAATTGAAAAATTAGATACAGTAAATCTTCAAACAGTCTATATTCCTTCTGATCAGCTTTCGATATTGTTGATAAAGAAAAAGATCTCTATCACTTTTGACAAACCTGTAACAATAGATGGAGATATAGCGAGTAAATATTGGTTATCATTTAGTGAAGTACAGAATTTAGGTTTTTGGGATGTAAATCCTAATGTAGATGTGACGATAGGGAGTTTCCCTAAGGCTTTTGTAATGAAGGCAATACCGCCTGTTATACCAAATGATATGTGGAGTTCATATAATTCTGAGATAGTTTATAAGTTAATTTCTACATGTAGTAGTTTAGCTACAAATGATCAAGAAAAGTTAACAAAAACAAGAATATCTCCAAATCCGTTTACAAACCAAGTAACGATAGAATCAGTTAATTTGATAAAATCTGTAGAGGTATTTAACATGGCAGGATTAAAAGTGAATTCTCAAGATGTTAATTTGAAAAAGACAAATTTAAATTTAGGACACTTGAATACCGGCGTTTATTTAATTAGAATTTTAGACGAAAAAGGTAATGTAGAAACTCAAAAACTTATCAAAAAATAGAAATAAGTTTCTTGTTGTTAAGAATATTGTTAATTGATAAAACCGAGCAAATGCTCGGTTTTATTATTTGTATTTTTCTGAAAAAATATTTTAGACATCTAAATGTGAAGCAGTAATTTTCTGACCATAAAAAATTGTCGTATTTGCTTCAAAACTTTTCGCATCATCTGTCGTATAAAATGTAAGATTTCCATTTTTTGAACATTGTGTTTCTACTTCGGGATGGCGATGTAAATAGTCAGTTAATTTATTCGCTACCAATTCTCCTTGCGAAAGAATTGTTACATTTTCTGGTACATATTGCGAAATCACAGGAAGAAGAAGCGGATAATGTGTGCAAGCCAATACAATTGTATCGATTTCGGATGATTGATCAAATAAGCGTTGAATATCTTTTTCTACAATATCGTGCGCAGCTTTGCTATCAATTTCATTATTCTCAACCAAAGGAACCCAAAGTGGACAAGCTAATTGAAAAACATCAATTGTTGGATGAAATTTGTTCATCTCAATTTTATACGATTCGGACAAAACAGTTCCTTGCGTAGCTAAAATTCCGACTTTGTTATTCTTAGTGTATTCATTTATCGATTCTGTTGTTGGGCGAATAACACCCAAAACTCTTTTACCTTCGGGTAAATCGTTTTGCTGAATTGTTCGTAAAGCCTTTGCAGAGGCTGTATTGCAAGCAAGTATAACCAAATTGCATCCTAAATCAAACAATTTAAAAACGCATTCTTTGGTATATTCATAAACCGTCTCAAACGAACGAATTCCATAAGGGCAACGAGCATTATCACCTAAATAGATATAATCGTATTGCGGAAGTTTTTTCTGTATTTCTTTGAAAACGGTTAATCCACCATAACCAGAGTCAAAAACACCAATTGGTCCTTGCATTTTACCTTCTTATTTAATGAACAAAATTACAAAATGAATTGACATCAAATAGAAATTATTGACACAAAAAAAGCTAATCTTCGCGATTAGCCTTTCTATATTTCTATTCAAAACATTTCTTACAACATCCCAAATTTTCCTGCTTTAAAATCTTCAAAAGCTTGCTGTAATTGCTCTTGTGTATTCATGACAAATGGTCCATAATGCGCAATTGGTTCGTTAAGCGGTTCGCCACTCATTACCAAAACAATCGTATTATCACTTGTTGAAGTGATAGAAAAATCTTCGCCATTGTTATTCTCAAACATAGCAAAAGTGTCTTTTTTCAAAATTTCTGTATTATTCACTTTTACACTTCCTGCAATCACCAAAATCGCTGTGTTGTAGTTGTTTGGAAAGTTAAAATCCGCTTTTATACCATTTTGTAAATACACATTGTACATATTGATCGGCGAATATGTCGTTGCAATTCCTTTTTCGCCTTTGTATTCTCCTGCAATTACGTTTACAAAACTCGTTTCGCCATCTAATGGAATTCGCGTCATTTTATCAAACAACAAATCCTGATAATGTGGAGCCGTTTCGCGGTCTTTCGCTGGTAAATTCATCCAAATCTGCACCATTTGAAACGTTCCGCCTTGTTTTGCCCACTCTTCTTCATGGTATTCTTGATGTAAAATTCCCGAACCAGCCGTCATCCATTGTACATCGCCTTCTCCAATCACACCGTGATTTCCGCGACTGTCTTTGTGCGCAATTTTTCCTTGGTATGCCAAAGTCACGGTTTCAAAACCTTTGTGCGGATGTGCGCCAACGCCACGAGGAAATTCTTCTGCATCGAAATGAATATCCGCATTGTAGCCCAAAGCAAAAAACGGATCCATTCGTCGTCTCGAAATGCTTTTACCAATAAAAGAAGTCGTATAAAAAGCATCGCCAACCCAATTGAACGTGCCGGGATGTAGTATTTTTTCTATGTTTCTTATTGCCATTTCAACTGATTATTTTTCTTGATAAATAGCGTGAATCGCTTCTTGAATTGTAGGAAATTTAAATTGATAACCCTCTTTTTGAATTTTATGTGCCACCAAATGTTGTCCATGAAAAGGTGTAATTTCTTGAGTAGTATTCAAATGCAATTCGTTTGAAATTTCTTTGTAAATATCTTGTTGTGAAGCTGGATTTGGAGCCACCGAATTGTATACACCATCTAATTTTTTCTGAACTGCAAACGCAAAAATTCCCGCCATATCATCGACATGATTCCAAGGAACAGCACCATTATTTTGTTGAGAAACGATACTTGGATTATTTTTTACCAACGATTCGTACATCGGGAAAATCCCCGCTTCTTTCCCTAAAACTAAGGAAACTCGTATTTTTGAAACGTGATTCGCAACCGAATCTTCTTTGAAACGATCTGCTGCTTTTTCCCAATCTTCGGTTAAATCCGCAGAAAAACCAACACCTCGTTGTCCATTTTCATCAATTTCCAAGGTATTATCTTGGTAACCATAATAACCAATTGCTGATGCCGACACGAAAGCCGTTAACTTTTGTTGACGTTTTTTTAATTCAGCTCTCAAAAAATCCGAAGCACCAATCCTACTTTCGTAAATCAATGCTTTACGTTCATCGGTTAAAGGCGTTCCGTCATTCAATTTAG
Source organism: Empedobacter sp. UBA7620 (assembly GCF_002484185.1). Classification (NCBI taxonomy): domain Bacteria; kingdom Pseudomonadati; phylum Bacteroidota; class Flavobacteriia; order Flavobacteriales; family Weeksellaceae; genus Empedobacter; species Empedobacter sp. UBA7620. The sequence goes on from NZ_DLJI01000043.1 coordinate 26,023, forward strand.
AACCCGCCAAATGCACAATATAATTGACATCATCTAAGGCTTTTGGATCGATTGTTTTTTCATGAACATTCCAAGCAAACTCGTTTTCAGCTTTTGGCGATCGCGTTAATAATTTAATAGTATAATCTTTTTCAAGAATCGGAATTAAATGTTTTGCGATAAAACTATTGGCACCAGTGATTAAGACTATTTCTTTCATATGTATTTATTTTGTTTTTAATAGTTATATGGAATACTCATGAGTAGTATTTCATTTGTTATTAGATTTTTAATTTATATTCAAATTTACACCCGAATAAACTTATCTTTACTATCAGTTTACTTGAGGTAACTACTAATTTAAAATTAAGTGATTTATGAAAAAACCGTTATCAGATCCGCCACTTTGTACAGAAAATTTACTTGCAATGAATGATACACTTGATATTTTAGGTGGAAAATGGAAGCTTCTTGTTTTACATTATTTGATTATACGTGAAAGAGATACGAATACGTTTAAGAAGATGGAACGTGATATTGAGGGAATTTCGGCGAAAATGTTATCGAAAGAATTGAAAGACTTGGAAGTCAATAAAATGGTGTATCGTGAAGTTCAAAATACCAAACCTGTAACCGTTGCGTATTCAATTACGGATTATGGTAAAACGACTAAAGAAATCATAGATGTTTTGGTTGATTGGGGTAAAAATCATCGGATGAAAATGATTAATGAATTTTAAAATCTTTATGAACGAATAGTTTTTTTCTGCTTTCGTTTTTTATTCCGCCAAATAATAAAACCTGTAATGGGTAAACTTGCCACAATTATTGAAGAAGTAAAGGCTAATATTTTACCAAATAAACCTAATATTTGTCCTGTATGGATGTCGTACATTGAGTTTGCAAACTTTTTACCATTTGATAAATTCTCATTCATTAATTTAGAAACTTGAAATTGTTTCGAATCAAATTGGTATTCGTCAACCGCATAATAACGCAAACTTTTATGATATGCTCTTACGGCTAAAGGATTTTTATCAGGAACAGGTAAATAAATCCAATACATAGAAGCTGTTGGACTATTTTTTAAACTATAAGCATATGCCGAATCAACAATAGTGTAATTGTCTTCTAACATTTTTTTAGGCTGATAGACATATCCTTTTTCTTCATTTGGAAATGATTTTCCAAGATTAACAATTTGTGTATATGAATTGCGAACAGGTTTGAAACTAAATGCAATACCTGATAAAGCGACAATAAAAGCAATGCTAAAAGCATAAAATCCTAATACATTATGCAAATCATAATTGATGCGTTTCCATTTTGCTTTGTATTTTATCGTTAATCCATTTTTAGCTTGTTTTCTCTTTTTGGGCCACCAAAGTATTAATCCACTTATCATAATCATGATAAAAATAACAGTCGAAAAACCAATTATATTTTTTCCGATATCACCCAATAAAAGATTCATATGAATGTATTGTATCACCAAGAAAAAATCTTGTTTCATATTTTCTTGATGTAAGATTTTCCCTGAATATGGATTGACATATACAAAGTAAGATTCTTTTTTATCATCCATCGTCATCACAACAGTTGATCGATCTTTATCCATATACATCACTCGAAGAACAACATGTTTAGGATTTTTGTCTTGTACTTTAAGAATAATTTCACTTGGTTTTATGAATGGTTGATGAACAATTTCAACTTTTCTATAATCAAACAGTGCATCTTTTATTTCATCTTGAAAACAAAAGATAGCTCCTGTTATTGCTACAATACAAATAATAATACCTGTAAATAATCCAAGCCATTTGTGAAGAAAAAGAAAATATTTTTTCATTAATAAAATTAATTTAGAATAAATAAAAATTATATTTGCAGCAAATATAAATTATTTAAAAACACACTATGAAAAAAAATATCATCTGTTTAACAATTTTATTTGGGAGTGCCTCGCTGTCATATGCCCAAACGAATGATAGTATATCCACAGATTTGAATGATGTTGTGGTAGTTGCTTCAAGAAAACCTACAAAAATATCTGATTTGGCAGGAACTGTTTGGGTGATCAATCAAGAACAAATTGCGCAACAAGCTAAAAATGGTGTTCCATTAAAAGAAGCTTTAGCGATTATGATTCCAGGGATGGATGTTGGTTCGCAAGGAAGATCAAATTATGGTCAGAATATGCGTGGACGTTCGATGTTAGTGATGATAGACGGTGTTTCCTTAAACAGTATCCGTAACATAAGTCGTCAATTGGATGCGATAGATCCATTTAATATTGAAAGAATTGAGGTTTTATCTGGTGCAAGCGCAATTTATGGCGGAAATGCGACAGGTGGTATTGTCAATATTGTAACGAAAAAAGCACTAAAAAATGGAATTAGTGGCGAAACAGAATTTGGTTTACGTACAGGTTTTTCAGGTAGTGATGATCATGATTGGCGCGCTGCTCAATCTATTGGTTACAAAGATGATAAATTTACGGGACGTTTGGCTGTTGCTTTTCAACAAAATGGTGGAGCTTATGATGCAGATGGAGATCAAATATTTGCAGATATTTCGCAATTAGATTTACAATATAATCAATCTATTGATGTGTTGGCAACAGCAGGTTATAAATTCAATCCGAATCATCAAATCAATGGATCTGTGCAATATTATCGTTCCAAATATAGTGGAGATCGTAGTTTATATTTAGGTGAAAACATTAGTGTTTTAACCAAAGGAGATGCTTCTGTTTTGGAGATGCGTGATGGTTTTGATACGGATAAAAATCCAGGAACAGAGCGTGTAATGGGAACATTGAGTTATAATGGAACGAATATTTTAGGAGGGCAAGATGTGTATGTTCAATTTGCTTCTCGTGTTGAAAAATTAGGATTTTATCCATTCCCAGGTAATTTAACGTTGCCTTCTGGGACAAGTCCTTATATGTCGGCTTCTCAACAGGATACGTATTATTCGGGTCTAAAAGCTGTTTTGGTCAAAGATTGGGGAAAATTGAAATTAACATACGGTGCAGATGTTGATTTTGAAAAGTTTGAAGGTCAACAAAATGTATTTGATTCTCAGAAGTCATTATCAAGTGGAGGAATGATTAATCACACTGTTTTAACGATTGATCGTTATCCAACTAATCATTCTACAAGTTTTGCTGGATATGCGCAAGCTGAGTATGATATTTTACCCCAATTGAAAGTTTCGGGAGGAATTCGTTACCAAGATATTTCAATTAAGTTGGATGATTTTATTGGTTCTACTCAACAATTGCAAATCGCTAATGGTTATGGAAACAGTGCCGATTATATTCCAGGTGGAAAAAGTAGCTATAATATGACGATGCTAAATGCTGGTTTGTTATATAAAATTAATGAATTGAACCAAATTTGGACAACTTATTCACAAGGAGTTTCATTAGCTGATCCATCAAAATTTTATGGATATGGAAATTATAAATTTAATTCTGCAACCAATAATTGGGATTTAAGTTCGAGTGTGAATGTAAAAGATTCTCCTCTTTCTGGTGTGAAAACAGGACAATTTGAACTTGGTTATCGTTTCAGAACAAATAATGGATTTAAAGGACAAATCTCTGGATTTATCAGTAATTCCGACAAAAATATTGCTTTAAAACGTGATGGATTAAATCTTTGGGTAGAAGTAGTTGATCAGAAATTAAGAAATATGGGCGTAGAAACAGAGGTTTCTTATACAAATGGAGGATTTTATGTTGGAGCAAATACATTGTTAATCAAATCTGAAGTGGAGAAAAATGGTGATTGGCAAAAACAAGATGTTTCAACTTCTGGACCTTCTAAATTTACAGCTTACGCAGGTTATGGATTTGATAATTGGAATTTTAGATTTCAAACTTTGCAAAGCTTCAAATACACTGATGGATTGGAGAATGTGATTGATTCATACAATACATCAGATTTAATGATTGCTTACAAATTACCTTTCGGTAAAATTAATTTAGGTGTTCAAAATATTTTTAATACAGATTATCAAACAATTTGGAGTGCAAAATCACAAGTTTTGTATAGTGCATATAAAGTTCCAGAATTGTTTTATTACGCTGGACGAGGAAGAACTTTTAATCTAAGTTTTACATACAATTTTTAATTTATGATAAGCGAATCTTTTGATTCGCTTTTTTATTTTAAGGGAATTAAACATCGAATTAAAAAATAAGATTAATAATTGCAGGAATAATTCTGAAACTAATAAAGTAAAAAAAATCGTAGAGTAGGATAGGTAAGAGAGAACAAATATATAGGCTGTTTCTTAATTTTTAAAGAATAGTTTTTTGAATTTATTTTCTATAGAGAGGTTCTATAATTTCTACCAATTACCAATTATTAATTTTATTCGATTTATCTAAAATCTCTTGAATTAATTTATTAAAATGATTCTCCAAACCAGTTACTGCGTCAGGATAATCGACCTCATTCTTTTTATTATAGATAGAATTTTTGTTTTTGCTTGTTGGATTCAATAGAAGATAATAATAATCTCCTATGCTCGAATTCCACTTTCTTGCTTCAAAAGAAGGTCGATTAATTCGAATTTTATCATCTTTAAAGAGAATTGTAATCGAATAAGATAAGTCATATTCCATCTTTGATTTTCCTATTTGCATATAACTCATTTTTTGTTTTACGGCTAACGCTTCCTGCTCATACCCGTTAATTGTTATACTTTCATTTTCGGCTAAACTCAATACTTCCTTTGGATCTTTGTACATACTCGATAAGGCTGACAACACATTTCTGTATAACTCATTTTTTTTGGTATTTGGTTTATCAATTACGATATAATCAGTTTTATCTTTAGATGAAACAAATCCATTTGATGTTAAAGTAAAATATTGCGCATAGCTAAATTGCGATAAGCAAATAATTGTAAATAAAGTATATAAGGCTTTCATATTTCATTCGTTTAAATACTAATTTAAGAAAAATGTCTCAATTTGAGAATGAATACTTAAAAATCAATGTGTTAAAGTTTATAGATGAAGGAAAAGGAATATTGTTTTGTATTTATATATTTTAAAGGTATTTGTATGTTAGGTATTATAAAAAATACGTTTAATTATTAAATCCTCCTATTATATAAATTTGAATTAAACATTGTTTCACACTTTGTATAAATTAAATCACTTTCTAAAAATGAAAAAGTATTTAATGGTTGTCCATTATTTAGATTCATAATTATTAGATTAAGATAAGATTCGTTATTAAATCTTGAAAAATTATCTCCAACTAATACTACTAGATGTCTTACATATCTTTCTCTAGTAATTAACTGTTTATCTAAATATCCTGTCAATAACTTTTCATCCACATTATAATTAGCTATTAATTCTGTCTTTGTAACATTTTTTTTAGTAGTTGGAGTATCTCCTTTCAAAATCATATATGTTGGTATAAAGCCACTCGAAAGTGGCTATTCTTTTTGGTTCTGAAATTTTTTTATTTTTCGATAAAAGCATTCGCAGTTACAGTACCATTTACAGTGCCTCCATCTAAAGATAGGAAGTATTGATTGATCCAAATTTTTAACCAATCTAAATCTAAATTTACATTGCCATATTCATCTATTTTAGTACCTATTCCTGCAGAAATTATATTATCCATCTTAATCCATTTAGTTCCATTTGAAATAAATGTAACTTTTAATCCAGGCTCAATAGTTCCTAATAAAACACTTCCATCTGAATATATCTCAATTGAAGAATATTCTTCTGTTTTAGATGTTGAATTTACTATAGTTACTTTTTTACCTTTACTATTAGTGAATAACGGAATATTTACAGCAGGATTATCAGATTGTCCTCTAATATTGGCTTCAATAATTAATTCTCTTGAATTAAAATTTTCTACCAAATAATTATCAGTAACATCTTTAAAAGTAATTTGTTTTTCAATAGATTTATCTACATATGATTTTTGAACAAAAGATAAATTATTAAAACTAGATTTTGTAGATAAATCTATATTAGAAGAAAACTCATCAACTGATTGTTTAAATGAAGTAAAGTCTATAATATCACCTGCTTTTCTAGTATAAATTTTTTCATTACCTGCTCCTGAAGAATAGTCTGAAATAGTGTATGAACCTAAATTAAGATTACCTTGGTTATAATCGAAAATTAATTTTGTAGCTAATTCATTTTCTTTAAAAGAGATACTACTTTTTCCGCTTTTAAAAATAGGAATGGAATTATCAGATGCTACTTCAATAGAACCTGTAAGATTTTTACCTGATTCAGTTCCTGTAAGTGGAATATAATTACCGCTAGGAATTGGTAAATTATTTATTTTATCTGTAAGATAATCTTTAGTTACGATAGTAGTACCTTTTGAAGACGCTTCAATTAATTCTTTTGTTGAAGTTGGTAAGTAAGCTAAACCAGATTTATCTACAATTAATGCATCTTTTCTCTCTGTAACTGAACCTGTGGTCTCACTTAAAGTCCCCATACCAACTTTAAGTACATTATCATTTGAAGTATATTTAACATCTGTAGCAGCGGTTCCTAGAATTATTTCTGAATCATTAGAAGCTGTATTATTATCACCTAATATTTTAGCTTTCTGAAAATCAGTTTTATTTTGAACGCCTATTATAATATTATCACCTTTAGTTCCTATATTTGTTGAAGTTCCTCCTATAATAGTATTATTTGAACTACCAATGCCTGTAGTAATTCCTGAACCTCCAACAATTACGTTATTATTACCACCGCTATTTACAGTAACTCTATCTGCTCCAAATAAAGTATTTTTATTACCCGTTACAGTTACATGTTCATCGTTCGTATGTATAAAATTCCCTTGACCTGTAACTCTACTTCCATAACCTAAAACATAGTTATTATCGCCTCCGCTAATATTATTATTATTACCAATAGCTAAAGATGATGATGATGAAATATTGTTACTATCTCCTCCGATTGAAACACTAGCAATTCCGCTTACTGTAACACCTCTACCTCCAAAAATCATAGAACGTTCGCCCGTATTTTTTGAAGAATCATAACCGAAATTAATAGAATTTAATCCTGTATTACCATTATCCTTATAAGGTTTTAAACTCCATCCATTTCCACTTTTAACAAATTCAGTTTTATTATCTATTAAATTATCTGTTTCAGTTCTATTGTAATAGTTAGATAAATCTATAGTTGATAAACTACTAATTCTATTATCAATATATTCTTTAGTTACTAATGATTTATTATTAGAATTAATTAAAGAAATAGAAGATGTAGGTGCTGTAACAAGACCATTCCAAAAAACGGATAAACCATCTTGTCTTTTTTGAATTACATCTTGATTATAACCTTTCCAATACCCGATACCAACATTAAACATTCTAGCTGTAGGTACATAATCACGATTAGAAATAGTTTTATCTTGAATAGTACTATAAACACCAACAATAGTCTCTCCCATTGTAACAGCTTCATTATATGCACCTGAAATAAGTTGATAAAATCCTTGACCTTTATTTTTTCTACCACCAACTATAGCACACGCTCTAATAACTGCATTTGTATTAGATGGGTCAACATCAAGAGTATTTTCATATCCACCAACTATTACATTATCGTGAGAATAATTATTAACAAATTTAGGTTCTCTAATACCAATTATACTATTATTCCACCCTCCAAGAGTAGCACTTCCATAATTATCCTTAATAATATTTTCACCACCACCAAATATACCATTGGTATTTTTTTCACCCTCTTCAGCAAAACCACTAGTTTCTATAATTTTACTTCCAAAAGAAATTATATGATTATAATCACCTGAAGATTTGTTTGATTCTCCTGATACAAATGAAGATTTACCCATAGCAGAAGAATTAAGACCCATTGCTACAGAGTATTTTCCAATTGAGCCAAATTTATAATCTTCTTCTGTATTTTCGTTATTTGTAAATGATAAGTTTATTGAATATTCTCCTTGTTCACCATAAAATAAAGGATTATCTTTTGCATATTTATATGACCATCCATTACCATTTTTTACAAATTCTTCTTCTATTTTTATATTACCATTTTCATCTGGTTCTTGGTTGTTCACAGTTTTTATTTTACCAAAATCCTCTAAATCTCTTTTAGCAGAATTCCCTTCATTATCCACAACTACAACATAAGGGTGTTCTTGATCTGTTCCTGTCGTAATAGGTTTATCTAAATACTCATCCATTTTAAACAAGCTATAAGCATCTCCATCGGAATGTCCAATTACCATATCTTTTGTTTGATGATTGAAGTAGATTTTATCACGAATCCCATTATCCCAAATTTCTTGTAACTCTTCTTCTGAATTATAGATTTGGACATAGTCATTTACATCAATATTTCCTTGTTCGTCAGGAACTTCATTATTAACTGTTTTTACTTTACTAAAATCATTCTCAGCTAAAGACTTATCTAAAGTTGGAGTTTTGATATCTCCATTCTCATCTACCGCATAGTCGATATAAGTAGCAGTCTCTGGGACTGCTACTTGATAAATGACATTTGTTAAACGCTCTCCTTTTGGAGGTAAACTATTTACACGAATTATTTTTCCTATATTTTTTGACATTTTATCTATTTTTTTAAGTTAGCTAAATATTAATCTACAGATGTTGTATCTGTCCAATCACCAGAAATAACTTCTTCTATTTCATTATTTGCATTAGAGGAAGAACCTCCATTTAACAGAGCATTTTCATTTTTAAATGGAAATTTTTCAGAATCAATAATCAAATCTGGATTTTCACAATTTGTCTTTTCCTCTATTGTATATGGTAAAGCTTGCTCTACTTTCAATCCGATACTCTCTGCTTGTAAAATATTCAATGAAGTTGGAATTCTAGTCATCCAGAATTTTCCTACTTTTTCACCTGTTGGTTCGCGCATTTCATCTACAATAGATAAATACATTGGATCTCCAATAACAGGAACTTCACCTCCGCTCCAAATTTTACCAGTCGACATATAGAATTGTACAGCATCTTCGAAGCCTGGTTTTACTGTAACTACCACTCGAGCCATTCCACTTTGCAAGAACGAACGAAATAAAGGATCGATGCTTTCAGATTGATATAATTCTCCCCAATCTTTTTTAGCACCCCAGAAATATGGATAGAAATTGTACGACATAATGTCCCACTCAAAAGCTTGTTCCATAAATTTAACTAGAGAAGTGTATTCATCAAGACTTTTATTTAATTTGACTTGGATATCATTTAATCTGTCTCCATTTAAAATTAAATCTGTTCCTAAGGCATTAGGATCAACCAAATAAGCCATACAGTTATGTTTTAGAACATCACTTTCTATTTGACGGTAGAAATTTGCATTTGTTTCTTTTATATTTGTAGCAATTTCTCCAGCTTCTTTTACTTTTTGTTCATAAGTTGTTAATGCTTCTTCGTATGCTTCAATAATTTTATTGAACAATAATCGACGACCATATTCTGTTAATTCACATTTAACTTCAATGTTAACATTACCTGTATGAAGCCCCATCTGAGAAATAGAGATAGGAATTGATCCTGTAAATGGAGAAATATTTAATTGGATTTGATCCACATCAGTAATAGGTCTATCATTTTCTGGAGCTACATTAAAATTAGGTCTATAAAACACTCTATTTCCTACAGATACTGAAATTTTGTTATAAGAATCTCCAGAAGGGAAACTAATTGAAGCCCTAGCTTTTTTTGTAATATACCCTTCAGGAATTTCAATAAAATCATCTTTAGCAAAAATTTCATCCCAATTGTCTTTTCCATTTCCTGCTTCTGTACTGACAAATGAAAAAGCTTTACCTATGTAAATTTCATCAGTATAATTAGGTAATTCTACATTATATACACCTGCCCAATACTTTAACGCATTAAATTGTGTTATTTTTTCAATTCCTGTTGCTGTTACAAAAGCATTTAAGTCAAAATGCCAATCTTCCGCTTTTCTTGGATCAATAGGCTTTTCAATTACTTCTGTAGGGTTCATATTCACCATTGCTAAACGATGAATCTTAGATGGTTGAGGAATCATAAATTCAAACATCATTCGTTTTCCGTAATTGAAGATTTGATTTTTCATAATTTTATCTACCCAACGGTATACACCAACAACATGCTGATCTCCTTGTCTATTATCAAAGCCATGCATATTGTTTTCTTCAAACTCTTCTACGGCTTTACGCACGCGCTCCTCTTTTACTTTAGATACAATACGATCCAAAGCTCTCGCAGTAATATCTTGTGCCTGGGTAGTTGCTGCACGAGAACTTTCTTCTTTTGATCGATTGTTTGCAAAAGACGCTCCCATCTCAATACCCCATTTTTTTCCATTAGCGTAGGTAGCAATATCAGTTGTTTCTGACATAATTTTTGCAATCTCTGTCTGCATTTCAAAACGCGTTGTTGTGGTTGTGTCTGTTAACTGTTCACGTTCTGTTTCTGATGATGAAGTTGTTGTGTCTTCTGTTCGAGATAAACGACGAGTCGATTTTTCTCGGTATTCACGTGCCATAATATTCTCAATATGCGCGACTTCTCCAGGAACATAAGCATGCGTACTTTGCTCTACTTTCAAATAATCTACAATTCCTAATCGACGAACACCAAAACCTGATGGAATGAAATTATTTTCGGATGAATTATATGTATTATTATTTGTACCTCCCGAACCGTTAGTGTCATTATAAATTATATTTAAAACCCCTTCTGTTCCAGTACGGTTATCATATTCTACTTTATAAGCAACAAATTCACCTTTAGCTCCGTTAGAGAAAAATACTTCAAATTTTAATTCTGATATTAAGCTATAGGCTGTTGAATCTATATTACCTCCTAATAAAGATTGAAAACTTACAGTATTACCACTCTGATTATCATAGTCTTTCTCAAATGTTTCATATCCATTAGCATTTTTAATTGTTAATTTACCATTAACCACACTCCAGCCATCAGGAATAACTAAATCTATATTAAAATTTCTTAATAACTCCCTATTGTTATATACTCGAACTAATATTAATTTATAAGTACTCGTTTCATTAATCTTACTCGATATAGGTAACAATACTCCACCAACATTTACAAATTGTTGTTTTTCGATTTCAGTATTAGCAATAATTAATTGATCTTGTAAAGCAATTTTTTCGTCAATTGTTTTTAGAACATCGTTAAAAGACTCAAATTCATCTTGATCAAAATTAATTAAACCTGAAGGTCGTTCAGCTTCTTGATTTTCTTCTAAATCAATATTAATCGTTTTTTTAGAAAGGACATTATCTAACATTGTAAGAGAGTCTGACGATAATTTTTCTTCTAAAAATGTTGTATCTAATTCTTCTCTAAATGTAAAATTAAACGTATCGTAATCTGGTTTTACTACATTTGCCAAAGCTAATTTTCGTTGGGCTTCTGTTACATCTGCTGCTAAATTTGCTTCGGCTTGAAGTAATCTCAATTCATAAGCTTCTCTTTCAACACGAATAGATTCTTCATAAGTAGCTTGCTCTTGTTTCAAAGCTTTAGCGTAGTTTTTCTGATAAATAGTTTGTGCTTTAGAAAACTCTGTCTTTAGTTCAATCAATTTTTCTCTTTCAGCTTTAGCTTGTGTTAAAGTCTGTAATTTTTCATTTTTTTGTTGTAATTGTGTAAGAATAGAGTGAGAAATTTGGAGCTTTGGTCTTTGTTTTACACCATCTACAAATAACTCATCAGGCATAACAATTTTTGCATTTTTTACCTTATCATAATCTTCTTTAGTTGCTTGGTTTTCTGCTTTATTATAGATAAAAGTAAAATAATTACGTTTACGTAAAATTTCGAAAATCTTTTCTTTTAGATAAAAATTTTCTTCTGTAAGTACCTGATAAATTAAATTATCCCAAAGGACTTTAACTTGCTCTGTTGTAAGAGTAATATTTTCTGTTACTTGTTGCGCATTTTTATTTTGAAAAATTTCTGTAATCTCTGCAATTAATTGAGGGAATTTGAGATTATATAGATAATTATATTTTGATTTTAAAATATCTTCTGTTGAAATATAATGATTTTGACTTTTAAACTCTTTCGCACGAGATGTTAAATAAGTTAGTTTTGTTTGATTTTGATCTGTTTTATCTTTTAAAATATCATCAAAGAAACCTCCAACATAATTCTCTCTTGTAATAAACCTTGGATTATCTTTTGTAGTCGCTAATTCAGGGTTACGTAAACTTGTAAATCTGAATAATGTTTGTGATGCATTTGTACTCATTTTTTGTTTTTAATTTTTATGGTTTGATAAAAAGTATTTATAACTTTCTTTGCTCGGTTATAGATTTCTATTTACTTGCAAGTCCGATAAAAAAAGTATAGGTTATACATGTCCAAAAAGGCTTCGCTTTTTAGATATATTTTTTGTATTCTATTTTATTATAGTGACAAATTTAGATGGCAGATACGCCAAAAGTCGTCGTAAGGAATTTTATTTTAAACTATTTATAACTTCTTCTACATAAGTATCGTTACCTAAGAATATTATTTTCTTTTTTACTTCATCAGAAAGATTAGGGAAATATACAGTAAATGGTTTTTCTTTATTTATATCTTCATTATATTTCGATTTAAAATCTACAAGTGTTAGAGGTTCTATTGAATCATCAACCATATAAGCTTTTGAAACTTCTCGATCTACATAATAAGTTTGAGCTAAAACCGTTCCTGACATTCCTGGAGATGATGTATCAGAGAAATATGTACTTGCATATAAAGTACCATTTGATGGATCTCCTAAATCAAAAAATATACTAGCATTATTATAACCTTGACCATCATTTATAATTATACCAGCTCCAGATAAATTAGAAGATTTAATTGCTACATTTGGTGCTAATTCTATATGTCCAGTTATTGGTTTATTAGGTTCAGTTCCTGTAAGTGGAATAAACTCTTCTGGAGTAATATCCAAAAGAAATAGCTCTTCTTTGTTATTTATACCTAGTATTTTGTTATCTCCTATAGGTGATATCTTTCTAGGTGTATTAGGAGCTACATTATTAGCTGGGGTGAAATATATATTCTCACCGTCTGTACACATAAAAGATACATATTTTGCATATAAAGCTGAGTCCCCTCGATAAGCTAATTGTATATCAAGTTCTCCATCCTCTAATTTAAATTTATATATGTTAGGAAACCAACCATCTTCACTTGTAGAAACATATACATTATTGTTCTTATCTATAATTGGTCTACTAAGCCTATTAGCTGGTTGCGGTAATGTACCAAGTTTTCTTGCTGGTTTTGTTAATGAAGGATATACTTCCCAGATATCTCCTGTAAGACAACTTACAGCTAAAGCAGTTCCTGCAGATGTAAGAGTATGCACTATAAAAGAACCAGATGTTGCATTTATTTTTGTCATCTGATATCTATAGGGATCATTATATGTAGTTACAAATATACAATATTGGCTATTTGTAACGAATACACCATCTTTAGTAAAACTTACATTATCGTCGTAAGCTGTCGAATATACTATATTAAACAAAAGATTTGGTAGTATTTTTATGTCTTCAAAATTACTTACGTCAAAATCATACGAACTCCATATTTGAGTTGCAGGGTTTGTTGGACTACTTTCTCTATGTAGATAAGTGAAAGTATTTGTATATTTATTATAACGTATACTTCTAAAATCACTACCTGCACTTTTAGCTAGAATCTCTGTACTTCCAGGTATTTCTTTCATAGCGTCTGTAGTAAAATCATAAACATATATAGCCTTGTAAGAATTTGCTAAACTTGCAGATACAAAATAGATTCTCAAGTTTTCTTTATCTATATCCGCCATGACATTTATAATCTCATCATTAGGTCTATTCAAATATGTTTTTATGGGTACACTTCTTACAAGTTCCATAGTTTTAGTACTATAAAAATCAATTTTGCCTTCTACTCCATACTTGAAAAAACATGTAGTGATAACCATTTCTTTAGCATACCATACTCTTGTACCATACATATTCTCGTTTCGTAACCCTGGACCATTTCTAAATTCTGTATAACCTCCTAATTTATATATGTTTGGTATTTTTAAACTACTTGTCGTTTGTTCAATACCACTACCTACTATATTATTAGATGTATATCTACGAGTTTCTATTTGAGCTTTTGTAGAACCATCTCCTAACAAAACTCTATTAAGCTCTCTCTCTGGTGGTATTGCTACTTTTGTATACACTCCTAAATATATTTCACCATTTTCATCAGGTTCTTTACGATCAACTGTTTTTACATTACCTGCAACCTTGGATAAAGGAATATAATAAGATTTATCTTCGTCTTCAGAATATAAAACTACTTTTTTATCTTCATCAGAAGTCTCATTAACTGGTTTTTCCAAATATTCATTCATTTCAAATTTACTGTAACCATCTCCATCAGAATGTCCGAAAACTAGTGATTTTGTGTCATGATTAAAATAAATATTATCTCGTATTCCTTTATCTAAAATATCTTGTAATTCTTCTTCAGAATGATAAATTTGCACATAATCATCTACTTTAATATTTCCATTCTCATTAGGCTCTTGTCCATTAACCGTTTTTACTTTACCAAAATTATTTTCTGTTAATGTTGTATCTAAAGTTGGGGTTTTTATATCTCCATTTTCATCTATAGCATAATCTATATAAGTTGGAGAACCAGTTACAGATACTTGATAAATGACATTTGTAAAACGATCCATTTTTGGAGGTAGACTATCTACTCTAATTATTTTTCCTGTATTTTTTTTCATAATAATTTTAATTTGGGTCTTGATAAAAAGTATTTATAACTTTCTTTGCTCGGTTATAGATTTCTATTTACTTGCAAGTCCGATAAAAAAAGTATAGGTTATACATGTCCAAAAAGGCTTCGCTTTTTAGATATATTTTTTGTATTCT
>NZ_DLJI01000001.1:0-7157 GCF_002484185.1 Empedobacter sp. UBA7620
CAAGACGAAAGCTTAGTTATTAGCTGTAGTCTTTTTATTTATAGTGAAAAGTTAAATTCATTTCACTATTTACAATAGTTCCACGTGCTGTAGCAGGTTTCCATTTTGATTTTTTTACAAAATTTTCAATTTGTTTTTCAATTTCTATTCGGAATTTTTCATTTTCTTTATTTTGAAAAGTAGAGCTAATTTCTAAATCTGAAATTTTTCCATCTTTATGGAGAATGAAATATGCGTTAGAATATGAATAGTTTTTTTCATTTTTGTATTTGAAGTTTTCAGGGTATTTGAAATCTTTAAAAAAATCTTTTTTATAGTTGTCAAAGAATTCTGAATAATCATCAGTTCCATAATATCTCGAAGTCATATCACAATCTTCGAATTTAAAAATATCATTTCTATGCTTTGAAACGTAAATATTTTCTGCAACTTGTCTTAAAGAATCAATAAATTTTGTTCCATATCTCAAGGAAATTTCATTTTCCATTTTTTTTCCGTAACAATTTTGTTTTTCCCAAGGAACTGTACAAAAATATCCGTTTTCTTCTGTGGTTATGGAGTTTTTAGCAAGAAGTGAATCCATTTCAATATTACTTCTATAAGTTTCAACCATTCCAAATAAATGAGTATAAACTAATTTATTCTTTCTAATATCAATTTCAGCTCTTTTTGTTTCTGCGTTGCATAATGAATCCCAGTATTTAATTTCTTCTTTTTCCATTGGGATTGAAACTCCTGCAATTGGTTCATATTCGGATATATTTTGAATTCTATTTTTTGTTTTACAATTTGTCAGTGAAAACAATATCAAAACTACTATTGGGACTATGATTTTCATAAGATTACAGCTAACATTGTGTTTTACTAAATAAAATAAGTATAGTTTCGTAAAAAGACATTTATATTTCGTGTTAATAACAAATATAAACAATAAACAAAACTAGATTGTATACCTTATTGTATAAAACAAAAAACCTCGCTTAAAACACTTAGCGAGTTTTTTTTATTTACCATATGTTTTCATTCAATTTTGTCGCTTTTATTGGTTCAGTTGCACTTTTTAATATTTTTTTCTCAACAAATTTTGGGAAAAACCTCATTAAAAAACTAAACTTCATAGAACTGACTAAATTTTTAATTTTAGAATTGTTTTTCTGATAATAGTGGTTAATTTCTTTTTCGGATATTATTTTAAAAATATTTTCGTTTGTATTGATTTTAATAAGAGGAAAGTTTACTTCATTTTCTCCTGTCAAAGTTATTTGTTTTTTCAACTTTGAACTTAATCTTGTCATAAATGACAAAATATTATCTAATTCCGATTTAGATTTAATTTCACTTGGATCAATATCAAACTCAATTTGATCAATTAAAAAAAAGTGACAATTTATTGTTATATTTTTTATGTTTATTGAAACAGTTTTACACTCTATTTCTCCAGTCTCGTCTTGTAGATATTCAAAAACTTCCTTTTTGTCAATTTTATTTTCTGAAAAATAAGTTAAATCATACTCAGAGTTCAATATATCAATTACTTTATTCCAATCACTCAACGAAGTTTCTTGAATATAAATATCTCTTAATAAACCATCAGGTTTAAAAATCCAATGAATATTATCCCAATTATAATTCATATTTCGTTTTGTTATACGGTTTTTAAACTGACGGCTAACGAGCGAAGCCAAAGCTGTTTCGCTATTTGTAAACTTACAAAAAATACGAATATGGATGGATTTTGGCGATGACAAAACAATAATCTTCTAGCTAACCAAAACCCCGCATTTTGCTAAGCCGATATTAGCAATAGTTTTGGGTCTTAATTTTTTCTTTTGCTTGGTTAATGAAACCAAACAATCTGCATTGTCGAAACAATATGGCATTGTAATTTGCTTTTTCTACATTCATAACATTATGCATAAACTCATTCCTAATGTAACTGTTTGCGGCTTTCAATTCTTGACGGTAAACTTTTATACCTGCATTATTATTTCCCTTATTTGCTTTAATACATTCTCGTATATGCATTTCTATTAGTTGTGAGCCTATTAAATCTGATTTATGGAAATCCTTTATCATATGTTCAAATAAAACAGCAATTTCTCTTACAGCAGAATCATAGTATCCAATTTTTATTAATGGTTTTATAATTGTATCAATTTGTTTAGGAATGAAAAAATCTTGTGTTAAGTCTAAATATTTTCGGTATCCTTTTTCCGTTAATTTTAAACTACTTGTATATTCTATAAAAGGAGTATTTTGATCCTCGTACATTTTAATTAATTCTTCTCTATCGTCTTCATTCCATTCCTCACCTAGATAATTTTCAACATATTTTTCAATTTTCGGCATTTCAATAATGTGATCTATACGTTCACCTGAGTCATTTAAAAAATATACATCAATATTTCCATCTACATTCAGCGGATAACCTTGAGAAACCATACAATTAAAACTATTCAATTCATATTTAAACTCGGTAATTGGTTTAATACCTTCAATAAATTCCAATTCATAAAGCTCAATTAAATCGTCCACGTAAAACGATAAATGATAATCTCTACTTTTCCAAGGTTCTTTAATTTTTCTCTTATTATTTTTCATAGAAAGAAAAGAGATTATAACACCAATTGTTTCTATTTCAATAAAATCTGTATCATATGGATAATTTGCTAGGCTTATTAAAGCAATTTCTGAACCCTCGCCACTAGGAAAGATTGCTACATCGTCTGAAACATGGTTCACCCCACCGTAGTCAAAAATTGAGTATTCATTTAGATAATCTTTCATAAAAACACACCTATATCTTTATTTCGTATAAATAACAAATGTATAAAATAATCTAATTTATAACCATTATTGTGTAAAAACAAAAAACCTCGCATATACACTTAGCGAGGCTGTATAATTTATCCTTTGTACCAAATTTCGGGTTGCGTAACGGTTACAAAGTGGTACGTAGTTTTTATTGAGTTTTACACCATTCAATTAATTCTGGATAAAGTTCTTCAATATTTTTCTTTGGATTTTTTTTTCTTAATTCTATTAATTTATCTGTAAATTCCTTTGTTTTAGGAAAACCTCTTTTAGTCATTGCTTCATTAACATCATTATATACGTAGTTAAATGCTTTCTGATCATTTTTAAAAATATCAGAAATATAGATTACATATAAAGACCAAGTCATATACTCATCAAAAACTCTTTTCGCATTAGGATAAAATTCAGTGCCATATTGTTTTGTGTTAACCCATGTATCTCTAATTTTTAAAGCTTCATTAAGTTCTGCTTCATATTTCGTTGCTAAAACAACTGTATAATTATGGTCAATTTCAGTGAAAATAGGTCGAGTATTATTGATGATTTTTTCAGTTTCAGAGAGCTTTTTATCTTCAGATATTGTAGGAATGACTAAGAAAATCTGATTGAAGTTATTATCATCATAATTGGTTGTGTAGTTTAATCCTCCTATTAACGGAGAAGTCATTATAACATAATTGTTGACTTTTGTTTCAAAATTGTTTTCTAACCAATTCCATTGCTGTTGTATGTTGGCTTGAGTATCGAAATCATCAATGATTTTACTATAATATTTAGTCGAATTTTTATAAAATTTTCTGAATTTAGATTTATTAGCAAAATCTTCAATATCTTTTTTATATTTTGTAATTAAATTCTCAGTTATCTTAGTATGTGAAGATACACTTTGAGCAGGAAATAGGTAGTTTTTATCTTTTACCAATTTGTTTCCCTTAAAATTATATGAAATAGCATTTCCCGTTAAAAAGATGTAATTTACAGGGTTTGCTTTTATCAATGAGTCATATTTTAAGATGATGGGTTCATTTTTATATGGTTCAAAATGCTTAATTAAATCTTTATAATATTCACTGTCTTGATTAACCATATCATCATTACCCAAACCAAGTTCCGTTATGGCTATCATAATGTGTAAAAGTTCTTTTACTTCATGGATTACAGTTTTGGATTTACCTTGATTCTCTTTTCTGAATTTAGAATCGAAATTGACTTTTTTTAATTCTTGAGAGTTTACTGAAATACTTAGTATTAAAAATAGTAGATATAGAAAATAGTTCTTCATTTTCTTTATGTAGTGTTGTTGTAAAATTGCGTAAAACATTGTTTTTTTTTTTCGAAACTAATATAGCATGCATTTATTAAAAAACACGTATACCTACATTTCGTTATATTATTCCAAATATACAAACAAAACTATATTGTACACCCTGTTGTGTATAATAATAAACCTCCCTAAAATTACTTTTAAATAGGTTCTTATTTATACTATTTTGTGTTTTTGTANNGTGTTTTTAAGACTAAAATTGGTGTTGTATAACAGTTACCGATGTTAGTGGCTAGAATTTATTTTAATTCTTGTCCGTTTAATAATCTTTCAATATTTTCTTTCGTGTCGTTGTTTGGTTCGACTTCTAGTAAATGTCTAATTTCTTTTTCAATTTCTGACGACCAATTTTCTTGTTTCCACTTGTCCAAAACTTTGATTGCCATATTTCGGTTTCTTGTTACAGGATTTTTAAGTGATGTTAAGATAATTTTCTCTCCCTTTGTAGGATAGTTTTCCAATAATGTAGTTGCATATTCAAGACTTGTGTGTTTGTTATAATTTTCGCCAAATCCATTTGAATCTTTCGCTCCTGTTGCCAACTCATCAAAAGGCAAGTGTTTAAGAGCAAAGTCTATGATTTTATCAGAATGTTCGGGTTTACTATAATGTGTAACGTCATACCACGAAAAACTATCTAGTGGATTTTCTTCCAATCTTGTCCAAACGGTTTCCCACAAGTCAATTCCTAATTTTTCTGCTGCTTTTTTGGCGTTCCAATAAATTATATTGTCATCACTTTTCAAACCTTCATACGCAACAATTTTCCAATCTCTGCTATTCAAAATTTTAACAATTTGAATTAGGCAATTTGAAATAATGTCTTGATTCCAACCATTTTTCTTTTGGTTCCCAATATCGTTATGTAACTCTGTGAGAAAGTCTTTTATTTTGTGTAAAGCACTAAAGTCTGAAATATCAGTTGCGTGCCTCATTGTGTGTCTTATGAAATCTTGAATTACTTGCGAAGCAAAAGGATAAATAGTAATATCATCGGCTGGACTGTGTTCTACGATGAGTGCTTCAATAATATCAGAAGCAGATTTGAAAAGTTTGTTTTCAATCTCTTCGCTTTCTAATTTCTTATGTAATTCTCCATTGGTCGCACAAGTGTAAGCTAAGTATTCATACATAATACTGTTCTTATAACCTTCAAGTATCAACCAATCTTTAATTGGCTCTTTTAATTCAGGACTTGCCAACCTGTCAACTATTTGGATTTTTCCCCAACCATCAACTTTCTGTGCCAATTCCCAAAGGTTATTTTCTACATTGTCAGATAAGTTCACAATTGCTATAGTTGTATAAACAGTAAACTCATCATGTAAACCTAAAATTTTTATGTCATTTAGAATAGATTTATTCTGACACAATCCTAAAATTGCAATTCCAAATTTTACAGCATTTCTTTTGTCTGTTTTTGTAGTCAAATCTTTTGCGAAATTAAAAAGATAAGGCTCAATCGGCAATTCATTATTTACGACTACTTGTAAAAACTCGTCAATAATTCCAATGACACCTTCATTTTCTGTGATTAATCGGTAAAATTCTTGTTCACTTATTTTGTCACCTTTTGTTGCAATCTTTTTCAAGTGTTTTGAAAGTTCTGCAACTCTCTTTTTTGAATCAATTGAATCGTCCGCACCAAACATAGCGTCCATAAGTCCTGCTGCAAACCTTATTTTTTCATCATCTTTTTTTTTCATCAGGTAAGTCTTGAGCAGCTTCAGACAAGTTTCCTTTGTTGTCCAAGTTTGAAAACAGAAATTTGAGAATAGAATTATCCGTTCTCCATTCTTCAACCTTTATCGGTTTTTTCTTGTCAAATATATCTTGTAACCATTTCTTTATCATAGGAACTTCCATTTGTAGCCTAACCGCTAACATTCTTTTTTTACAAAGACTAATATACAAAACCTTTATAAAATACTCTATTGTATAGTTAGCCTCAAAATATCCTGATTACATTTTTTATAAACTTACGGTTTCACGTAAATCAGATTGTAACGCTCTATGTACTTTCGTTGTATCAAGAAAATTAATTGTGATGGGAATATTTGATTTTTTAAAGAAGAAAGAATTTGATAAAATTTCTGAACTCGAAAAAAAGATTATTAGTTTAGAAAATACTAATTCTGAATTGAACTCTAATCTAACTAGATATAACGGAATAGTGGATGTAGAATTCTATATTAAAACAGAAAAAGAAAAATTTGACGCATTAGATACAGAAGTCAATAATCAACTCGTTTCGAAAAAGAATGATTTAGATGAATTAAATAATAAATACCTCAATTCGCTAGATGTTTATAAAGATTTGAAATCGAAGATTTCTATTTATGAAAACCAATTAGATTTAGCTGAATTTGGATTATATGAACCTTTGTTCGATTTCGAAAAATCAGACCAATATAGGTATGAACAATCATCTATTAGAGATCGACAAAAACATTTAATTACCGTCAATAGAGCCTGTGTATGTGACACAACTTGGACCATAGATGGGAGCGAAGCCAAAGGAAGGGCTGCTACAAATAAGTATATAAAATTACTATTAAGAGCATTTAATGGGGAATGTGATGCGTTATTAGGTAAAGTAAAATGGAATAATATCAATCAAATAAAAGAAAGAATTAAAAAATCATTTACCGCTTTAAATAAATTAGGAGAGGGACAGCATGTGAGAATAACGAATGATTATTTAGAGTTAAAATTGAAAGAGATTATCCTCGAATATGAGTTTCAATTAAAAAAACAACAAGAAAAAGAAGAAGCTAAGGCGATTCAAGATGAGCTAAGGGAAGAAGAAAAAGCAAAAAGAGAATTTGAGAAAGCTCAAAAAGATGCAGAAAAAGAAGAAGCCTATTTCCAAAAAGCTTTAGAAAAAGTAAGAAAGGAGCAAGGGACTAATAATTCGGAAGAATTAAAATTACAAATAGAGCAACTCGAAAAAGAATTAGAAGAGGCAAGGTTAAAAAAGGAAAGAGCTTTATCTATGGCTCAACAAACCAAGAGA
>NZ_DLJI01000037.1:0-54913 GCF_002484185.1 Empedobacter sp. UBA7620
CGCAACCAGAACCAGCAGCAGTAATTGCTTGTCTGTAAACAGAATCTTGTACATCACCAGCAGCAAAAACACCAGGTACATTTGTTTTGTACGAACGATCTTGCGTGATTAAATATCCAGTTTCGTCCATATCCAATTTACCTTGGAATAATTCTGTATTTGGTTTATGTCCAATCGCGATAAAAACTCCATCAACGATTAATTCTTTTTCTTCGTTTGTAACATTGTTGATGATTTTAGCTTTTTCAACAACATTGTTTCCTTCCAAACCAATTAATTCGTGATTATATAAAACCTCTAAATTATGTGTATTTGCAACACGATCTTGCATCGCTTTAGACGCGCGCATTTCTTCTTTACGAACCAATAAATAAACCTTGTTACAAAGTTTTGATAAGTAAGTTGCTTCTTCAGCAGCCGTATCACCACCACCAACTACAGCAACATCTTTACCGCGGTAAAAGAAACCATCGCAAGTTGCACAAGCTGAAACTCCACTACCAGCGTATTTAGTTTCATCATCTAAACCTAAATATTTCGCAGTTGCACCAGTCGAAATAATGATAGAACGCGCTTGGTAAGTTCCATTGTTCGATTTTACAGTATGTACATCACCTTCTTTTTCTCCAAAAGTTACTTCCGTTACATATTCGTATTTTATTTCAGTTCCAAAACGCTCAGCTTGTTTTTGTAAATCAGCCATCAATTCTGGTCCAGTAACTGCTTCTGGATAACCTGGGAAATTCTCAACATCTGTAGTTGTTGTTAATTGTCCACCTGGCTCCATACCAGTTAAAATCAAAGGATTCATGTTCGCGCGTGCAGCATAAATTCCCGCTGTATAACCTGCAGGTCCAGATCCTATTATGATAACATCTCTTACGTTATTTTCCATTGTGTTGTTTTATTTTTTACAAATTTAGTATTTCTTATTTAGTTTTATCGATTCTATAAATAGATGAAAATTATAGATTCATAATTTTATACACTAATTCAATTAATAATTGGCTTGGCGTCACATTTCCAGTAGTTCCAACACCTTTTCCTTTCAAATCATATTCACGAATAAATGAGATAATTCTCGTAGCTTTTTTCAGCGGATAATTACTTGCAGCCGTCATCATTCCTTGTACAAAGTAGGGGTTAATTCCTAAGACTTTTGCCAAATTTTGCTTCGATTTATCGGGTGTAACATGAATTTGAATGATGTTAGTAAACAGATTAAAAATTGTTGTGATTGAAACGACGTACGGATTATCCTTCGGATTTTTCTCGAAATATTTAATGATTTTGAATGCTTTTTCGATGTTCTTCGTTTCGATTGCATTACGAAGTTCAAAAACATTATAATCTTTACTAATCCCAATATGTTTCTCAATATGATTTGGTGTGATAGTTTTATCCGCACCAACAATTGTAAAGAGTTTTTCTAATTCATTATTCAATCGAGATAAATCAGCACCCACATATTCTGTCAACAAAAACTTTGCTTTTGGTTCAATTTTAAATTGATTAGCTGCAACTTTTTGTTCTATCCAAGAAGGTAACTCGCTTTCATAAATCTTTTTGAATTCGTGGTAATACCCTTTTTCATTCAGAACTTTATAGATTTTCTTGCGTTTATCAAGTGAATTTCCTTTGTAATTGATGATTAAAACCGTCGAATCTTGTACTTGATTTGCATACATTTCCAACTGATCTATCGAACGGCTAAGATGTTGCGCTTCTTTTACAATCACTACAGATTTTTCTGCACCCATCGGGTATTGACGCGCCATTCCAATCAATTGTCCAACTTCTACATCTTGTCCATAAACTATTGTTTGGTTAAAACCTTTTTCTTCTTCTGTTAAAATATTTGCTTCCAACAAATCAGTTACCTGATCGATGAAAAACGGCTCGTCGCCCGCCAAGAAGTAAATCGGTTTATAGTTTTTGTTTTTTATATCTTTGATCAAAGATTCTACAGGACTCATACAATGACTGAATTAGTACAATTAAATTTTTCCGAAAAATACCAAATAAGATTGAAACAAGCCCAAGATAAATTGTATATCTTTTGTTTGATTCGAAAAAAATGGTTGGTCTATACGCCCGAAGAATGGGTTAGGCAACACGTTCTGAATTATTTAATCAACGATTTGGGTTATTCAACTTCGGCGATTGCGTTGGAAGTTGCAATTGATATTACAGGAATGCGAAAACGTGCAGATATTGTCGTTTATCAGCAAGAAAAACCATTTATTATGGTGGAATGTAAAGCGCCGAATATTGCAATTTCGCAAGCAACTTTTGATCAAATAGCGCGTTACAACATTGTGTTAGGTTCTCAATTGTTGATGGTAACAAATGGTTTGAATCATTTTTATTGTATGATGGATTTTGTTCAAAAAAGATATAATTTCTTGAAAGAGTTGCCGAAGAAAGGATAATTTGAAAATGAGCTAATGTGTTGATGTGAAAATTTGTCAATTCGAGCGATTTTAATGGATCTTGACTACGTTTCAAACGTAGCTGACCACGTCCCGAACGTAGTCGACGTGGTTCTGAAGCAAGCTGATTACGTTCCGAAGTAAGCTAGCTTTGTATTTTAGTAAGCTGATGAGGTTTTATACCTAGTTGATTACGTCCAGAACTTAGCTGACAATGTCAGGAACGTCAAATTTGGGGTTAGGTTACCTCGTTTTCTTGGTTCGTAACCAAGCCAGCTTGGTAAAAGAGACCGTCAACTTAGTAAATTTGGAAGCTGACTAGGTTCAGAACGTCGTCAGCTAAGTGTTTAAGTAAGTTTGCTGAGTAAATTAGATTATTAACGAATTGATTTGTAATTTAAATTAAATGAATTTGAAAAAAATATTTCTACTTATAGTACTTGTTTTGAATGTGAATTGTTTAAAACAGAAAGAAAGTTCTTCTAAAGAAATTTCTAAATATGATGATGCTTCTTGGCATTATGGAAATGATTTTCCAAAAGATTTAGCTCAAGAAAATGCGTCAACTCATATTGGAATGTATATGAAGTGGTGTATTGATAATGATTTAATTTCTTCAGAGTTGAAAAAAGATTCACAAGCAGGAATTGATTCTGTGAAAAATAACATAATAACTGGAGCTGAGTTTATTAATAGTTATTCTGATGGTAAGTTTTTATCTACTGATTTAAGTGATATTGGAAGAAAATTTACAAATGATTATTACGAAGATAATAGTGATTTTTCTAAGAATAATGGATCATATTTAGATGATTACATAAAGATATTCGAGAAGATAATTGACAAAAAATCTGTTTATCATGTTGAAGATTCAGAACAAAATTATTTACTTATTAAAGCAAAGATTGATAGTAAATTTAAGGAATGGAAAAAAATATACTTCTAAACAACAAAAGCCAATTTAATAATGAATGAAAAAGTAGAATCTATATTAAATAAATTATTATTGAATGCAAGTTTGTATTCAATTGAATATTCGGGTATTTTATCGTTTAAGTTTTCAATTAGTAATAAATCAATTTATTATGATAAAATTGATGAAGTAATAATAGAATTTGTATCTGGATGTAAAATATTTAATATGATTACAAATTTTAATATTGATAATAACGAATTATTTGAGTTAGTATCATTGGATATTTCGAATGTTAAACTATTTGATGATAAATTTTTAGAAATTTATATTGATGATAGATATATTATTAGAGCTTTAGAAGATAATTTTGTTTTGAATGATGTTAAATGGATTATTAAAAACAAATTAAATAATTATAGAATATTTTATGATGGTTATAAAATAGAAACTATAGATTTAATTAAATAACAAAAGCCACTCGCAGAGTGGCTTTTACATTACTAAAAAATATCTAAAGAATTAATTGTTTTATAACCAAGTTACAACGCCTGAATCTACACAGTAGTTTGCACCTATTATCTTGATTTTCCCTTCTTTTTCTAAGGTATTCAAGGTTGTACTTTGGTTACGAATATCTTCTATTGTTTGTATAACGTTTTGGTGATTTAATCTTTCTAATAAATCTGCATTTTTAGAAGAACGTTCTTCACCTTCTTGAATGATTTCGTCGATAATAGGATTGAAATGATCAACCAAATGACACAAATTATTCATTCCAGTTTTGTGAATTGCTTCAGCGTCTAATCCGCCTTTCAAAGCGCCACATTTAGAGTGTCCTAAGACAACAATCAATTTAGAGCCAGCCACATTTGTTCCAAATTCCATTGAACCTAAAATATCTTGATTAACGAAATTACCAGCAATTCGTACACTAAAAATATCTCCTAAACCTTGATCGAAAATAAGTTCTGCAGAAGTACGGCTATCAATACAGCTCAAAACAACCGCAAACGGCCATTGTCCCTCTCTTGTGTCATTCACTTGCGAAAGTAAATCTCTGTTTGCTTTTAAATTTTGAACAAATCTTGCATTTCCTTCTTTTAAAAATTCTAACGCTTTATCTGGAGTTGTTGTTGCTTGAGTTTCTGATGTATGTGCTTTCATTATATTTAATTTTATTGTGTGTGTTTTAATTTTTATATGTTTTTTACAGATTAATGAGCTCCGGCAACTAATACGTAACCAAAAAACTCTCTGAATGATGGTGGATTATCGACTGTTCCACGTTCGGAAATTAGTCGAATATTAATGTTATTATTTTTTGCTTTGACTTTAAATTCATCTAAATATTCAATAATATCATAATCTAAAATTCGTGTTTTACGAACATCTAATTCAAGATTAGAACCAGGTTTCAAACCATCTAATTCTTTTACAATTGCACCGCGATTTACAAACGTTACCTCCTCAGCAAAATTCATATGGAAAACATTTCCTTCTTTCACCAACATTACGTGCGAGTTATTGTAAGATTTGATTAAGGAAACCACTACACCAACAATAAGACCAATGATGATACCCTTTAATAAATCTGTTGCCAAAATTGCAATAACTGTTACTGCGAACGGAATTAACTGATCTTTTCCTAATTTTTTCATATCCAAGAATTGTTTCGGATTACCTAATTTGTATCCAATAACCAATAGGATAGAGGCTAAAACCGCATTTGGAATTAAATTTAAAAACATTGGAATAGAGATCACACTCACTAATAATAAAACACCGTGCGTAATTGTAGAAAGTTTTGTAAGTCCGCCACTCATTGCATTTGCAGATGAACGTACAATAACTTGCGTAACAGGTAAACCTCCAATTAAACCAGCTAAAGAGTTTCCGACACCTTGTGCAATCAATTCTCGATTTGTAGGTGTTTGACGCTTTAAAGGATCTAATTTATCAGTTGCTTCTACAGATAATAAAGTTTCTAATGATGCTACAATTGCGATGGTAAATGCAACTTGCCAAACCATAGGATTTGTTAATCCAGAGGCGAAATCGGGCATAGTAAATTGTCCTAAGAAATCTGAAACACTTTCAGGAACAGGAACTTTTACTAATAAATTGTGGTCGATAGAAAATACTTCGTGGTTGGTATCACCAATTGTAACTTGGTACAAAATACCCACTAATACAGCTACTAATGATCCTGGTAATAATTTGAAAAAGTTTGATTTTTTTCCTAAAATATTATCCCAAACAATCAAGATAAATAAAGAGATTGCTGTAATAATAATCGCTCCTGGCGTGATAAAATCTAAACTAAAATTACTAAAACTAAACGTTTCTGTATATCCTAACGCTAACGGAATTTGTTTCAAGAAAATTGAAATACCAATCGCGCACAACATTCCTTTAATCACCGAAGATGGAAAGTAATAACCAATAACTCCAGCCTTTAGAATACCTAGTAATATCTGAAAAATTCCGGCGATAACAACCGCGACTAAAAATAGTTCGTAAGCACCCAAATCTGTAATAGCAGTTAATACAATAACGACCAAACCAGCCGCTGGACCAGAAACACCAATTTGAGATTTAGAAATAAGACCAACAACAATTCCTCCTACAATTCCCGCAATAATTCCGGCAAATAAAGGCGCACCACTGGCCAACGCAACACCTAAACATAAAGGCAATGCAACGAAAAAGACAACAATACTCGCAGGTATGTCCTTTTTCCAATTTTGAAAAAGATTCATAATAGTTTTAAAATGAATTATTTAATAATTTGAAATGATAAAAATAAATTTGCTGTCCATTCAATAGATTTGAATAGAATGATGCAAAAAATCAATTAAAAAATTAAACTAATTCAGGAGGTGGAGTTGTCACACCATTGTCTAAAGACGCATATGCATTAGAATGATGAAAATCCGAATGTGTAGTTTGTTTCACATTAAAAAATGTAAACAATTTTATTTCGTGGAAATAATGTATTTTTTCTGTGATTTCGCTCGAAGAATTTTTCTGATTATTTTCTTCTTCAGTTGAAGTTTGAGAAAACAAAGCTTTTTGATCATTGTCAGAAGAATCTTTTTTGTCTTGTTGCTCCATTCTCATCTGATAATCTACATAACCCGCCAACCCTTGCATGTTCGTACTGAACACCAAAAGAAGCGTGAAAAAAATTCCAATGCTATGTTTTATCAGGTAGTCTTTCATTATGTCACAAAAATATATTTTAATTTTTAATTACAAAATAGAGAACATCATTTTTAATAAATATTTATCATTTTATTTTATGACGCTTAACAATGTTTATTGATTTTAAATATTGTCTAGATATAAAATTGATATCATAAATCATTTTTACTCAATTTTTTTAAGAATAAATTTGCAAAAAGTTAAATTTTGAGAAAGTATATAAGTGTAATGTTTTTAGTTGCTTTAGTTGCAACTACTTTCGGGCAAGGAAAAAATAATAAAGGTAAATTTTATGTTTATTGGGGTTGGAATCACGCGCAGTATACAAAATCAGATATTCAGTTCAAAGGAGATGGATACGATTTTACGTTAGATAATGTAGCAGCTCATGACCGTCAAACTTCTTTTGGAATCAAGTATTTCAATCCAAGTTCTATGACGATTCCGCAATATAACTTCCGTTTAGGTTACTTTGTTTCGGATAATTGGAATATCTCTTTCGGGATTGACCACATGAAATATGTGATGGATCAAGACCAAGTTGTAAAAATGAATGGTCACATCAACACAGGTTCAGATTACGATGGAACATATAATAATGTTGATCAAAAATTAACAGAAGATTTCTTAACGTTTGAACATACAGATGGTTTGAACTATGCTAATTTAGAGGTTCGTCGTTTTGATAATATTCAACATTTCCCAATTACAAAAAATGGAAAAGGAATCGATGTTAACGTAACAGCTGGTTTGGGAGCAGGGATTTTATATCCACGTTCTAACGTAAAATTAATGGGTAACGAACGTTATGATGAGTTTCACTTAGCAGGTTTTGCAACAGCTGCAATGGTTGGGATTAACTTTACTTTTTGGGATTATTTCTTTGTACAGGCCGAATTAAAGGGTGGATATGCTAACTTGAGTGATATTCGTACAACTGCAAACAAAGCTGATAAAGCAAAACAGGATATTGTGTTCTCCCAACAAAACTTAGTTTTTGGAGCAATTATTCCAGTTTTTACTCATAAAAATAAGTTAAACTTTTAATTAAGTAGTTTAATATAAAATATATAGCCTAATTTTAAGAATCGATTAGACGATTTGAAAAAAATTATTAGCGGAGACATCATTTAAGTACAATTTGTACTGGATGATGTCTTTTTTTATCTATAAATTTAACCTTTCTCGATAAAGAATTGTTACTTTTACAATTATTTAGATTTGAAATTAACATGAATAGATTTTCTGTATTAGTCGCAAGTATCTTGATATCGACAACAGCAATGGGACAAAAAGTAATGACGCCGGAACTTCTTTGGCAAGTAAAAAAAGTAGCTCCAGTTGGAGTAACAAAAGATCAAAAAAATCTGATTTACAAAGTAACTTCTACTAACGTAAAAACACAAGAAGATACATCGAAAACGTATATGATTTCGTTGGCAGGAGGGAAAGCTTCGGAAATCGAAGATTATAAAACGCTTTTGGCTGATGAATCGTTGAATAAATCTCAACAATATAAAGCAGAAACTGATAAAGTTAAATTACAAAAGGTTTTTGGTTCTGATTATTATCCAGAAATGGACAAATCAAATGTGCAGATTTATAACGAATTAAATTACAGACATTGGGATACTTGGAATGATGGAAATTACGATCATTTATTTGTATCAGAAAATAAAGAAGGTTCGACTAAAATTGATGTTTTAAAAGACGAACCATATTCAGTTTCAGAATTTGTTTGGACACCAGACGGAACAAAAGTTTTGTATGTTTCTAAGAAAAAATTCGGAACAGATTACGCATTAAGCACAAATACAGATATTTATCAATACGATTTAGCAACGAAAACGACGAAAAATATCACGGAAGGAAAAATGGGTTATGACAATACACCAAGTTTTTCTTCTCAAGGAGATTTTGCGTTTTTAAGCATGGAACGAGATGGTTACGAAGCAGATAAAAATGACTTAATCGTTCGTCGTGGTGATATCGAAATGAATATTACAAAACATTGGGACGGAACCGTACAAGGTTATAAATGGAGCAATGATGGTAACAAAATTTATTTCAATGCGCCAGTAGGAGGAACAATTCAATTATTTGAGGTTGATGTAAACTTCAAAATGAGAAAAATGCCTATTATCAAACAAATTACAAAAGGTGATTTTGACATTGCAGACATCAAAGAAATTGTTGGTAATAAAGCAATTGTTACAAAAACAGATATCAATCACGCTGCAGAAATTTATGTAGTTGATTTGAAATCTGGAGCATTAACGCAATTAACAAACGAAAACAAAGATATCTTCGATAACATTGCGTTGAGTGATGTAAAAGCACGTAAAATTAAAACTACAGACGGAAAAGAAATGTTTGCATGGGTAATTTATCCACCAAATTTTGATCCGAATAAAAAGTATCCAACTTTATTGTATTGTCAAGGTGGACCACAATCTGCTTTAACGCAATTTTATTCTCCTCGTTGGAATTTCCAATTAATGGCAGCACAAGGGTATATTGTAATTGCGCCAAACCGTCGTGGAATGCCAGGTCATGGAGTAGAGTGGAATGAGCAAATTTCTAAAGATTGGGGAGGACAAGTAATGCAAGATTATTTGGCTGCGATTGATGATATCTCGAAAGAATCTTATGTAGATAAAGATCGTCTTGGTGCTGTTGGTGCATCTTACGGAGGATATTCTGTTTATTATTTAGCAGGTATTCACGAAGGTCGTTTCAAGTCTTTTATTGCACATAATGGTGTTTTCGATTTGAAATCGATGTACGGAACTACAGAAGAAATTTTCTTTACAAACTGGGATGCTGGTGGTGCTTGGTGGGAAACAAATAACAAAGCTGCGCAAAAAACGTACTCTAAATTTGATCCAAGTAGTACAGAATTAGTAAATAAATGGAATACGCCAATGTTAATTTATGTTGGAGGTCATGATTATCGCGTGCCAATGGGACAAGGACAAGAGGCTTATCAAATTTTACAATTGAAAGGAATCAAATCTCGTTTTATTTATTTCCCTGAAGAAAATCACTGGGTGTTAAAACCACAAAATTCTGTGATTTGGCATACAGAATTTTTCAAGTGGTTAAAAGAAACATTGTAATTCATTTGATTTATAAATCATAACTATAATTTAAAAGTGCAATTTCTATAGAAATTGCACTTTTTTTATTTCTTTGAAAATCAATGACAATATCTAATAAACGAACCAATTATTTTTTAAAATTTTGTAGAGTAGAATAATCGTTGTAAATTCAAAAACATAAGTCAAAACCCAATTTATGAGTAAGGATAATAACAAAATATATTTTTCGAATAGCCCATTTACAAACGGACACAAAGTAATAGATTTTGTTTGGAGTGCTCGCCTTGATGAAAATTTTGACCTTTGGATGGATCTTCATTTAGAGTCAGATAATTATGACGAAGAAGAAGAATATAAAGATGATTTGGATGAAATAGATGACATTTCTGAAGAGAATGCCGAAAAACAGCTTTGGATTAATTATGATCATGCTATCATCTCGAGTACATATTGGAACAACAAAGGGATAAAGATAGACAATGATGCGCAATTAGATTTTAATCAACTCAATAAAAAAACATTCGAAATTGATCCTCTTCCAGTAAATCTTGACGAGTCAGAAAATCTTGCTTTTGGTATTTCAATGTTAGGTAATGACACGGTTGCTCAGCACGAAATTACGTTTTTAGATACAGAAGAATTTGGTGTTTTTGACATCAAATGGAAAGGAAAAATAGCCAATACTTATTTAGGAGAAACCGATTTTGATTATGATTTTTATGTCTATATGAAGAACATAAAATTTAACGGAATTAAAGTTCATCCATCGTTAGAAAAAGAAAAAGTTACAGCATTTTTTGAGAAAAGTTTAACTCATTTTAATGATTTCGAATTAGTAGATACCGATGAATTAGAGTTAGAAAACTATATTCTGAAAATTAAAAGACAAGAAGATTAAAAAATAAATTTACCTTAGATTCATAATTACACTCCTAAACCATTTATATGATCAACCAAATCATCAAAAATTGTGAAGACGAAGAAATTCAGTTTCTCAACGAAATTCAACCTTTTGGATATTTGATAGGAATTCATAAAAATTCGCATCAAATTGAATTTTTTTCTCAAAATATTGATGAATTATTTAAAATTTCTACTGAAAAGATATTAAGCCAACATATTAATCAACTTCATGATTTTGAGCTTGATTTTGATGAGGTTTTGAATTTAGAACAAGGTGAATTTTACCGAACTAATACAAAAGTTAATTCAAAAACCTACCATTTAACAGTTTATCATTTTGATGAATTGATTTATTTGGAGTTAGAAGAATTAATTATTTTAGAAAACAGATTAGCTTATTATAATTTTTCTGAACAAATCCTGTACTCTAAGTCTATAAGCTCAACTTGGGATAGGTTGATTTCATCTATCAAGAGTTTGATTCATTACGAGAGAGTAATGTTGTATAAATTTTTGGAAGATGGTAGTGGCGTTGTTATAGCGGAAGAAAGTGATAAGGGATTAGATTCTTATATGGGGTTGCGTTTTCCAGAATTTGATATTCCTAAACAAGCACGTCAACTGTATTTAAAGAAAAAAAGCCGTTTGGTTGCAGATGTTGATAGTAAAAGAATCATTTTAATTAGTAATGAGAATTATCAAAAAATAAACTTGATGTACTCTTCTGTTAGAGCACTTTCTCCGATACATCTACAGTATTTACGCAATGCTAATTGTGAAGCAAGTTTCTCTATTTCTATTGTAATTAACGAAAAATTGTGGGGAATTGTAGCATGTCAGAATTCCAAGCCAAAATTTATTCCAAATCAAGTTCGTTTGCAAACTGAATTATTGACGCGTCAAGCAAGGTTGACTTATGTGAATTTTAAATCAACTGAACGATTAAAGTTCCAAAATCATTTTAACGAAACAGCGATTAAACTGAAAGAAAATCTTTTAACGGAAGAAAATCTTCAGCAATCAATGAACAATAATCTAAAAGAGGTTCTTAACCTTACAAAGGCAGATGGGATTGCGTTGGTTAATTTTGACGATGTTTTTGTAGAAGGCGAAACGCCAGATAAAGAAGAAATTTTGAGAATAAAAGAATGGGCATTTAAAAGAAACTCAGCACGTTTATTTACCTCGAATACTTTTTATCTAGATTATGGACAAGAGATTAGGCTTAGTCCAAGTTCGGCTGGTGTAATGTTTTGTTTTCTAAATCAAACTTACGAACATTTTATTATTTGGTTCAAAAAAGAACAAGTTCAAACCTTAGATTGGGCTGGAGAACCAAGTAAAATTAAAAATGTAGATGTTATAAATGGCGATGAAATACATAGTTTTTCTCCTCGAACTTCTTTCAAAATTTGGCAAGAGAATATTAAGAATAAATCGTTTATTTGGTTAGATAAGGAGAAATATGTTGCCAAAGAAGTAATAAAGTTAATTATAGAAACACTTCATTTACAATCATTCAAAATTCATAGTTTATATGAGCAATTAAAGGAAATAAATGACGAATTAGACTCGTTTACCTATACAGTTTCTCACGATTTACGTACACCTTTATCGGTGATGAAATTGAATTGTCAGATGCTTCAAAGAAGTTTGATAGATGATGAAATTAAAAATGATCGATTAAAAAGTGTTATTGAAGAAATTGATCGAATGACACAAATGATGCAGGATCTTTTGGCGTTGAGTAAAGCTAAAAAATCAGAAATTGTATTGTCTACAATCGAAACAAAACCAATCATAGAAAAGATTATACACGATGTTTTATTGTATTATAAAACTAATGATACACAAGTTGTTGTAGAAGAAATACATAATGTTTTGGGGGATAAAACGATGTTTTATGAGGTTTTTCTGAATATTATTGGTAATGCAATAAAATATTCTTCCCAAGCACAACATCCAATCATAAAAATATGGTCAGAATTGAATGAAGAGGAGGTTATTTTTAAAGTAAAAGATAACGGAATCGGAATAAAACAGGAAGATTACAACAAGATGTTTAAGCTATTTAGCAGAATGTCTAACACAGGAAATATCTCTGGAAATGGTGTAGGGCTTTCTATTGCGCACAGAATGATGGATAGAATGAATGGTGGTATATCTTTTGAAAGTAAAGTGGGAGAAGAAACAACTTTTATATTAACATTTAAAAAAATCTAACAAATGCTATCTGATTATTTAAAAGAAAAAACAGCGGTTTATCACAAAGAAATTGAAGATAAATTAGAATCGAATAAATTGTTTAACAGCACATTTACAGATAAAAATTATTATAAAATGTTGCAGGTTAATCATATTTTTCTAAAATCGTATGAAGATTCTATCAAACAATTTTTGAATGACAAAGATTTAAAAAATTTAACGTTGACAAAATTGAACAAATTGTCTTTGATTGAACAAGATATCAATGAGTTGGGTTTAGAAGAATTGAATGTACCAAAACAATTCGATCTTCGAAATAGAGCCGAAGCAATTGGAGCTTTGTATGTGATAGAAGGTTCTATGCTTGGCGGAAATGTAATTGCAAAAACACTGAAAAAATATCCTTTTTTAGAGAATAAAGGTTTCAATTACTTTGGACATTATGGCGAAAACCTTGGTCAAATCTGGAAAACTTTTATTGGTTATATCAATCAAGAATTTACAACTGAAGAAGAACAACAACAAGTTTTTGAAGGTGCTAAAAAAGCCTACGAAGATTTGATAAGTTTTGCTTAACATATTATGAAACTGGTTTATTTATAAATAAGTTTTTTTATGGTTTTTCATGAAGATTTGACATTTTTTTAATTCATTCTAAGTATAAAACTTTTTAAATTTGAGGCATGAAAAAATCAATACTTAGTATATTTTCTGCAATTGTTTTAACGTTCTCAATTACAGCAAATGCACAAGAAATCGAAGAACAAATCGTAATTGAAAATCGTGTGAATGATGCTAAACAACAAGATAAACCTTATGTTATCTTGATTTCGG
The DNA here is from genome assembly GCF_002484185.1 of Empedobacter sp. UBA7620. NCBI lineage: Bacteria > Pseudomonadati > Bacteroidota > Flavobacteriia > Flavobacteriales > Weeksellaceae > Empedobacter > Empedobacter sp. UBA7620. The sequence goes on from NZ_DLJI01000037.1 coordinate 13,596, forward strand.
CAGATGGTTTTCGTTATGATTATGCTCAAAAACATGAAGCTAAAAATCTATTAGCTTTGACTAAAAAAGGAGTGAAAGCCGATGCTATGTATCCCTCTTTTCCATCGGTTACGTTTCCAAATCACTACACAATCGTAACAGGTTTAACACCTATTCATCATGGTTTGGTAGGTAATAATATGTTAGATATAGAAGTTGGTGATCGTTATTCATTGGGAAATAGGAATGCAGTTATCAATCCGAAATGGTACGGAGGAACGCCAATTTGGAATCTTGCAGAGCAGAACAAAATGTTAGCTGCTTGTTACTATTGGCCAGGTTCGGAAGCGCCTATTAATGGTATGTTTCCAACGTATTCGTACAAGTATTCGGAGAAATCACCAATTGATTATCGTATTCAGCAAGTGGTTAATTGGTTAGAATTACCAGCTGAAAAACGTCCACATTTGATTACGTTTTATTTTCCGGAAGTAGACCACGCAGGACATTCTTTTGGACCTGATGCGCCTGAAACAAAGGAAGCTGTACAGTTTGTAGATCAATCAATCAAGAAATTGAATGATGAGGTTGCAAAAACAGGTTTGAAAGTGAATTTTGTTTTTGTTTCTGATCACGGAATGACAAGAATTGATGATGAAAATCCGTTGAAATTGCCAATTAAAATTGATGAATCAAAAGTACAAGTTGCTTCAAATGGTTCTTATGTAAGTCTTTTTGTAAAAGATAAAAATGATATCGAATCAATTTACAAAGAAATAAAAGCAGTTCAGAATAATACGTTCGAAGTGTATAAAACAACAAATGTCCCATCTAAATATCATTTTGATAAAAAGAATGATCGATACAATCGTATTGGAGATATTATTTTGATTGCACATGCTCCAAACTATTTCTCAAACAAAAATGCACCGAAAGGTTCGCATGGTTTTTATGTAAAAGAAACGCCAGAAATGAAAGCGACTTTTATGGCTTGGGGACCAAATATTAAGTCTGGTAAAGAGATTAAAGTTTTTCCAAATACAGAAATCTATCCAATGCTTGCGAAGTTATTAGGTTTACCAATTCAAGAAAAAATTGATGGAACAAATCAATTAGCGAATAAAATTTTGGTGAAATAATTTAGATTTTACTCAAAATACAAAGCCAACTTATTACGAGTTGGCTTTTTTTGTGATTGAATTTTCATTGACTTATAAGAATATTCGTCATTTTGAATTTATTTTTTCTTAAAATTCAGATTTGATATAATAATAGCAAAAATAATAACGGCGATTCCTGTCCATTGTATTGCGAGTACTTGTTCATGTAAAAGCACAAAAGCCATGGTTACTGAAACGGGTAATTCTAACGAAGAAACAATACTTCCCAAACCTAATCCTGTGTGCGGAAAACCTTTGTTTAAAAGAATAGGAGGTAAGACAGTTCCGAAAATTGCCAACGGTAATCCCCAAGTGTAAAAAATGCTAAAATTGAATGCATGAATTCCATTTACATCACTCGAAAAGTTGTTGTAAAAGTTCATTAAACTATCAAAGTAATAAGGTCCGATTTGGCTAAAAAACAAAAATAAAGACACAATAATAGAACCACCAAAAAGCATCCACAAACTTTTTTTGTAAGCTGGCAAGTAATTGGCTAAACTATTAGATGTGAACATAGTAGCTGTAAAAGAACAAGCTGCTAAAAATCCCCAAAACAATCCTTTAGGATTTAACTCGACTTCTTGGTTGATTAAATTCGTTGCCAAAACAGTTCCAAATAATACCAAAACCATTGCAATTAATTTTTTGGCAGAAGGAAATTGTTTACCCAAAATACTCTCAACCAAAATACTAATCCAAACCGTTTGCATCAACAATACAATTGCGATTGACACATTGATATATTGCACCGCTAGATAGTAAAATAAACTTGTGAAACCTAACGAAGTTCCGGCAAGAACCAACCTTTTTTTATCTTTTTGTTCAATCTTTGGTAAATCTTTTTTACTCATCATAAACAAGTTGATGATTCCCAAAATCAAAATTCCTAATACAAACTGCGAAGTCGTTACCTCGGCAGTTGTATAGCCTTGATCGTATGCAATTTTTACAAATGTTGCTAACATTCCGTAGAAGCTGGCGCCCATTGCAACGAACAAAACTCCTTTCAAAATACTTTTATTTTCCATAATTTTTTACGCAAAAAAACGGCCTGATTAAATTTAAAATCAAGCCGTGCAAGTTACTTTATTTTTTTTGACTAAAAAAGTCCGTTAATTTCTCCTTCTATTTTATTGAAAATGAATCCTAAATCTTCTTTATTTTCAACAAAATCTAAATTATCCACGTCGATTACCAACACTTTTCCTTCTTTATAATTCGAAATCCACTTGTCGTATTTCTCGTTTAGACGATTCAAATAATCAATACTAATCGAGTTTTCGTAATCGCGACCACGTTTCTGAATTTGCGAAACCAATGTAGGAATTGAAGCTTTAAGATAAATCAATAAATCTGGTGCTTCTACAAAACTTGTCATCAAATTAAAAACACGCAAATAGTTGTTGTAATCTCTCGTAGACAATAATCCCATATCGTTCAAGTTACTCGCAAAAATATGCGCATCTTCGTAAATTGTACGATCCTGAATAATGTCTTTTCCACTTTCTCTAATCTCTTTTACTTGATTAAAACGGCTTCCTAAGAAATAAATCTGAAGATTGAACGCCCATTTTTCCATGTCGTTGTAAAAATCATCCAAATATGGATTCATTTCTACATCTTCAAACTGAGCTGTCCAGTTGTATTGTTTTGCTAAAAGGTTTGTTAGAGTAGTTTTACCTGCTCCAATATTTCCGGCTATGGCGATATGCATTTTCCAATTATTTTAACGTTTGCAAATATACTAAAGCTTAATTTTCAAAACAAAATCTAAGCAAGCGACTCATAGAAAAATCTTTTTTTAGAAAAAAATTATTCCGATTGATTTATGATTTTTTATTCAATTATAAATTAAAAATAAATAAGGTTTAGTAATTAATTTTAATTGATTAAATAGTTTGTTATTAATAGTTTGTATTTAAAATCGTATAAGTGTAAATTTTATTTTCGACCAATGTATAAAGATTTTTTTCGTTAAGTGCAAAACTTTTTACATTTTCTAAATCAATAAAAGTTGTCAAATTTTGATTGATAATATTTTTTGATATTAGCTTATTGTAATTTATATAGAAAATAACATCTTTATAAAAATAAAAAGGTTGATGATTGGTGTCAAATTCAAAATTAGATTTGAAATTTCCATAATCATCATAAACATAAATCGTTTTTTGACCTTTTAAATACACCAAATTTTTGTACACATGTATTTTATCGATTGATTGATCATTATGCTTCAAATAGATTTGTTTTGATGTCAGAATTGGTTTTTGCAACTGATAATTATAGTAAACAATTTTATTCCCAATCAAATCATAAAACCAACAAAATTGCGTGTCAACAACTTTTAATGCAGCAGGCATAAAATCGTTTGATTTAATCTTTACAATATCCTGAATAGGATTCAAATCTTCATCTAAAATAGTGAGTTGATTAAAATTTGAATACACATAAGCTCGAAGCGGATTATTGACATCAACCGAAGTAATGATATTTTTAAGATCAATACTTTTGTTCTTTTTCGATTGAAATATTTTTTCAATTCTAGTGTCCGAAATCAAATAAATCGAATTATTTAGATCAGTATCAATTGATTTGATTGTCTTATTTTCAATCAAAACAGAATCTTTTAACTCAAACTTTTGAGCAAAAACAGTGATAAATATCGAAACAAAAATGATTGAAAAAATGGTTTTCATTTACTTGAAAATTACTTCATAACCAAATCTACAAATTGAGAGTAGGATTACCAAAATAAATATGTATCGAATAAATTTATTCCCTTTGTTGATGGCTAATTTTGCTCCAATAAAACCTCCTAAAGCGTTGCAAACAGCCATTGGTAAAGCTATTTTCCAGATAATTTGCCCTTTGATTAAAAATAAACAAATCGAACCAAAATTAGTCGCTAAATTGATCAGTTTTGCATTGGTATTAGCTTTCAAAAAATCCATTCCAAGAAGTGTTACGAATCCCAAAATAAAGAAAGTTCCAGTTGCTGGACCAATAAAACCATCGTAAAAACCTACAGCGATACTCACAATACAACCATTAATAATCGCAATGTGATAAGGGATTTTACGTTCGGTAGCTTGTCCAAAATCTTTCTTGAAAATCGTGTAAATGGCTAAAACAATCAAAATGATTAATAAAACAGGTTTCATAAAATCATTATTGATAACCGTTAACAATTGCGATCCTAAAAAAGCGGAAACAAAAGCACATATCGCCATAATCGCAAAAAGTTTCCAATCTATTTTTACTTTTTTAAGGTATTGTGAAGTTGCTAAAGCTGTTCCACTAAATGCTGGAATTTTTAGTGTTCCGATTACTGTTGAAACAGGTAAATTAGGCAAAAAAGCAAGCGATAAAGGCGTTTGTATTAATCCTCCACCACCAACAATAGAGTCTATGAAGCCGGCACAAAAAGCTGCCATGCATAAATAGAATAAAATCTCGATTTCCAAAACTGAAAAATTTTGGCAAATGTAGAAATAGAAAAGGACAAAACCTTGGTTTTGTCCTTTCTAATTTTTTTATAAGATGTAAATTATTTTACAATAAACTTCACTGTTCCATAAGCACCATCAGCATAAGCTACGCGAGCATAGTATACACCAGCTTTTAATGCAGAAATATTAACATCTTTAGATTGTACTTCTGAAAGTTTTCTTCCTGTTAAGTCTCCAACCAATACGCTTTTTATTTCTTTGTTTGAAATAACATTAAGTGTACCACCATTTACAACAGCTTTTAATTCAACTTTTGTTGCTGTTTGTTCTGTCGTCGCTAATGTACAGCCTGGAATATCATTTAATTTTAAAACGCCACCTGTTCCTTTTGTATCTGAAGTGTAATGACCAACCCAAACAGATTTACAATCGTAAGCTCCGATAAATAATCTTTGTTGCCCATCATCAATCTTAGTCCAAGTTTTACCATTATCCTTAGAATAAGCAGATCCTACACCTAATTCTGAAGCTGAGCTAAATCCTGTTGAAAGGAAGATTCCATTAGATCCAGGGATATATGAAATATCTCCATCATAATAACTATTTGATGACATAACATCCCAGTTAGCTCCACTATCTTCAGTGAACCATAATACAGCTGTATTATCTACTAACAATCCATATTTAGATGAAGAAAAGGACATGCTAGCACTTGAGTCTTCACCTGAAAAATCATCGACTGGAGAAAAGTAAGATTTCCAAGTAGCTCCTCTATCATTTGTATGTAAAATTCTACCAGTATTTGAAGTTAACCATAAATCTTCTCCTAAAAATACTCTACCAGCTACGTATCCATATTCAGTACTAACTAAAGTTGAAGGAGCTGTGCCTAATGTACTCCAAGTATTACCTCCATCTGTCGTTTTGTACATTTCGTATTTACCATTAATAGGATCTCCAATAACCAAACCATTATTTGCATCAAAGAAATGAATGATATTTCCGAAAGAACTAGTTCCAAATACTCCTGAAACTTTAGCCCATGATGTTCCGCTATTTGTTGTTTTCCATAAACCATTTGCAGCTCCAGAACCTGAAGCAGGTGCTGTTACAATAAACGCTGTTGTACCATTTACAGCTCCGATATCTGATATTAATGCATTCGAAGGTAAACTAGATACTAAATTAGCTTTCCAAGTTGATCCTCCATTAGTTGTTACTCCTACATATTTAGGATATGTTTGAGTACCAGCTCCATCAAAATAAGTAATCCATGCTGTATTAGGATCTACAATAGAGTATTCTCTTGCTCCAAAGGATTGTAATGGAATACCACTATTTTGTGTTGTATAAGTTTGACCAAAAGATACAGCTACTGCTGCTATCGATAAAAGAGATAGTAATTTTTTTCTCATAATAACGTGTTAATTAATAATTAGTGATATGCTAAACTATGAAAAAAAAATTGCAAAAAAAAATAAAATAGCGACCACGAAGGGATTCGAACCCTTACTGTCAGAACCGGAATCTGATATTCTATCCATTAAATTACGCAGTCAAAAGTTTTGCAAATATAGATAAATAGACTATTTGAGTTGAATATTTTGTCTAAAATTTCGGTGTTGAGTTGCGGTAAAATAATCTCTGAAAATTTGATTGATTTCTTCATTGATTTTTGAAGCTTTAATTCCAAGTTGTGGATAAATTTCAATGATAAATTGAGTGATTTTTTCAACAGTTTCTATTCCAAATGAATGAATTTCAGTTTCGATTTCTTCTGAAATAGGAGAATTATTTACTAATAAGTTTTCTATTGTTTTAGCAAACTCAATAGTTTTCGAAGTTGATTTAATAACGAAATGTTCGAAATCTGTTTGTTTTTGGTAATGAATAATTTCTAAACTTTTTTCGATAAAATGTTCAGCCATTCCAAGATAATTTACCAATAAAGTTAAATCAGCAAAAATTCGGAAAGGTATTTTTTCGACCAAATCATCACTATAAAATTGATTATAAATAAAACTATAATCTTGATGAACGATTTCATTTTCTACTTCAAAACTATGAGAAGATGTTGCAACCATTCCCATTGATTTCCAAGTTGAAATTAATTTAACTTGAGATTGATTTAAAATGAATGACAAAAACTTTGGTTCACCATTTTCGTCCAATATTTCTTTTCCATCTTCGATTATTTTCGCATTTAATGTAAAATGAGTGAGGTAAGGAGCGCCAGTTGCATAATGCCATAAACCATTTATGATATATTTATCTCCAACTTTTTCAGCAGTTCCACCAAGCATTCCGCTTCCTCCAAAACACGTTTTTTGTAAAGAAAATAAACTAGAAGCAACATCAGGTTTTAAATTTCGAGAAAAATAATTTGCACCACTACAAAGCGTTACAAACCAACCTAAACTTCCGTCAATTTTAGCAACAGATTGTAAAACTTTTAATCCTTCGGAAAAATGTAAACCAAGTCCATTGCATTGTTTAGGAACCCAAATATTCAACCAGTTTTGAATATAAATATGATCGAGAACTACTTGATTAAAGGATTCTTTATTCAATAATTCTTGTCGAAGTTTGGGAATATCAAGCATTGTTTTCATTCAAAATTTTTCTCCAATTGAAATATCCAGAAATTGCCACGCAAAATAAAATCAACGATAAAATAGCGTATAAGTACAAATCTTTGTGAATCATTAATGGAATTGAAATAATGTTACTAATATTCAATAAAATCCAATTTTCGAGTTTACGTTTTGCCATTAACCACATACCTGCCCAAGCAAATGCACTTACAACCGAATCCCAAATAGGAACGTCAGAATCGGTGAAATGTGTGAGTGCTAAATAAAAAATAGTAAAACTGCTTAAGACAATTCCTGCGACAATTCCCCATTCTTTTTTGTTGGTTTTCGTAATTTCGATTTCGTGTTTTTGTTGTCCAAATTTCCAATACAACCAACCATAAATGCTCATTACTAAATAATAAATATTAAGTGTGAATTCGGCATATAGCTTAGAATTGAACATGACGAAAAGCGATAATGTAATTCCTGCAATTCCAAATAAATAATTTTTTGGATTGTTGAATCTCGCCAATACGACTTGAAAAATAGAAAAAGTGACACCCAGCCATTCGAGCCAAGTTGTTTGTAAAATAATTTCCTTCATCATAATTTGTTTTGATGAGGAGATAGAAGTTATTGCTAACATCAATTCCTCCGCCAGCATTATCTGGATCAGGTATAGAACAAAATTGTTCTTGGGTATATTCTCAGCTTTTTAGCACCCCATTGAAAGACAAAGATGATAATATCTATATAAATAACCTAAAAATATTAAGAATTAGTTTAAATTATTCTTTAAGTACCTCAGGTCGTTTGGATTTTGGTAAAGTTAAGATGACTAAATTATAAGAATCTTTTATCCATTCTTTGATTTGAATGTTTTTCACGTCTTGATGAATTTTAACAGTATTCCAATGTTTTTTGTTCATGTGATAACCAGGAATTACAGCTTCGAAAGTTGCGCGTAATTCGATTGCATTATCTGGATCACATTTGATATTTACAGAATCAAAATCGTCAATATTACAAAGGCAAAACATTTTTCCAGCGATATAAAAGACCAAAGTAGATTGATCAAAAGGAAATTTTTCTTCGACCAATGGAAGTCCTAAACAAAACTCTCTTAACTCTTCTATATGCATAAAGATATTTTTAGTGAAGATACAAATAAAACGAAAACGACCTTAATTACAAGGTCGTTTTCTATTAAATGTGGAATGTATGCAATTAATTTACATCCCACCAAACACGCGTATTGATGTTATCTGGTCCCATTTGTTGAAGTGCGTTCTGATAGCCTTCTGGGTTATAATTTCTAACACTTGTTGGATAAAGCATACGACGAGGCATTTTTTTATCATTCAACATGGTAGAAGTTGTCGGTAATTTTGGAAAACCAGTTCTTTTATATTCAAACCATTGTTGGTAATCTGTAAAGAATAAAGCAAAATATTTTTGATCGATGATACGTTCTAATGTATTGTTGTATTTAATTTTTTCTTGTGCCATAAATTCAGCAGTAGGCTCGATATTCGCCCATAATTGTACAGCAGCTTTTACAGCTTTATCATAATGAGTTTTTGCATCACCACCTAAACCTTTTTGAGCCATTTCAGCTTTTATAAACTCAACTTCAGCATAAGTCATTAATGGAATTTTCATCGGAGCGATAACAATTGCATTGTTAGGAGATGACGGATTGAATTTGTAATCAGAACTATTTCCTTCGTAAGCTGCAGGAACTCCTTTGTAACCTAATGAAGAACCATCCAAATTAGAAGCTTTATTGACTAAAATTGGTAAACGAGGATCATTAGTTTCATTCATTTTATCAATAAAAAATGTTGTGAATGTTCGGCTATCTCTATAATCTTGTGCTCTTGGCCAAGGAGATAAACTTGGTGCTAAACCAGAAATTTGTAAAATAGCAGATTCTGATTCACTTTCGAAAATAGGATAAGTTGTCGGATTATCAATTATTTTTTTAAGTTCTGTTAAGGCAGATGCATCACGATTCGAAATTCTTAATAATAATCTCATTTTAAGAGAATTTGTGAATTTTTTCCAACGTGTTATATTGATGTTTTTTTCACTACTTGGGAATAAAATATCGGTACCATATTTTAGACCTAAATTAGTTACATATAATTGATTTGCTTTCTCTAAATCATTTAATAATTGCTTATAAATATCTTGTTGTGTATCAAATTTTGGTTTTGTAATTCCTTCTTCTGCTTTGGCTGCTTGAGAAAAAGGAACATCGCCAAACATATCGGTTAAATTAGAAATAACTAAAGAACGAAGCGTTAATGCAATTGCTTGATAATTGACATCTCCAGCTTTTTGCGAAACTTTTAGCATTTCCTCCAAATTAACAAGATTTGTGTAGGCATTATTCCAAGTCGAATTTCCCGTTCCTGTTGTTACATCATAACGATGAAGTCCCATTGCATTGCTTGGATAAGGAATATGAACTTGCATCAATTGAGCTGTAATATCGTAGTTTTTTAAAACATTATTTTCAGCCAAATCATAAAGAACAGGATTTAAAACAGAACCTGAATTAATTTCTGTGATTAAGTTTGGATCTTCATTTGCTTTCTCAAAATCGTTTGTACAAGAGAAAACAGTTGAAATTATAGTGAAGGCAAAAAATAGTTGAATTGAAATCTTTTTCATTTTAATAAATTGAATGTTGTAAATTATAATGAAGCTTTTAAGGTTACTCCATACGTTGCTGTTGACGGCATTTGTCCCATTTCAACTCCAGGTACATAAGTATTTCCATTTAATGATGCTGTTTCTGGATCGTATAAAGGAAAATCACTAATCGTGAATAAATCGCGTCCGTAAACTGTTAATGACAATGCTTGTAAACCTGTTTTTGATAATAATCTTTTAGGAAAATCAAATGTTAAACTCACATCTCTTAATTTTAAATATGAAGCTTCGAATGAATTAGATTCTACATTTGCACGACGATTATATTCAGCATAATAAGTTGCCACATCAGCTTTTGTTGTATTTGGAGAATAAGTTCCGTCAGCATTCAATACAACACCATTTCCAATGATGTAACCATCTTCTCGACCAGGTAAAGAATCTGCCAATTTTCCTTGCTCCATCATTTTGTGATAAGTTTGTGAATAGACAATTCCACCATATTGTCCGTCTAATGTAAAACTGAAACGCAATGTTTTGAATTTGATTTCATTTGTGAAACCTGCTCTCCATTTAGGTGTTGCGTCTCCAACATATTCTATTAATCCATTTCTAATTGGAACACCTGTTTTTGCGTCATAAATGATTTGTCCAGCTTCGTTTCTTACAAATTTTTCACCATATAGAGCTGTAGAAGAACCGCCAACTTTAGCAATTTGATAAACTGTTCCAGATTGACCAAGAATCATTTGATCACCTTCTATTCCTTCTACTAAAGATTTTACTTTGTTTTCATTTTTAGACCAAGTTCCAATCATTTTCCATTCAAAATCTTTACTTTTAATTGGAGAATACGTAGCTGCTATTTCAATTCCTCGGTTTTCAATTTCTCCTCCATTTACCACTCTTCTTGAATAGCCAGTTGTGATATCATTTGGTAATTCGAAGATTTGATTTTTTGTACTTTGTTGATAAACTGTAAAATCTAAGCTTAATCTTTTCTTGAATAATAAAGCCTCGAAACCAGTTTCCCATGATGTTGTAGATTCAGGTTTAATATCAGGATTAAATAATCTTCCAGGTACTACTGCAGATGCTGTAAAATCGCTTTGATCATAATATTTATTTGTCCAGCCAGGAGTTCCTCCATTACCTACTTTTGCAAATGATAAACGATATTTCAAGTAATTAATAGGTCCTTTTATTTTAAATAAATCTGATAAGATAAAACTTGAAGAAATTGAAGGATAAAAGAACGAACTGTATTTAAGTGCTACAGAAGAATTCCAGTCGTTACGTCCTGTTATATCAACGAAAATCATATCTTTCCAACCAAATGAAGCCATTCCATATAATGAATTTTCTTTTAAATTAGAATCATACGTTCTTGCAAAAGAAGAAGTTAATTTATTCGAAAGTTTATAAACTCCAGGAGATGCTAATCCATCTATCCAAGCGGTTAAATTTCTGTATTCGTAATTTTTTCTATTTCCTCCAACATTTGCATTAAAACTGAAATCACCCCACTTATCAGTATAAGTTAATAAGAAATCGATATTTGTTTCAGTTTTAGAAACATCTTGTCTTTTATAATAACCTTTTGGTGTACGATTCATATCAAATGGACGTTTCTGTTCGCGCAATTGTGTATACGTATTAATTGCAGGACGTAACATTAAGCTCAATTTATTGCTTAATTTAAAATCCGCTCTAATATTTCCAACAATTTGATTACTACTCATAGGATTAACAGCTTCGTAAGCAATAGCATAAGGATTGTCCATGTATGAACTATACGGACGAATCATTTTTACACCATCGTAATTTTTTTGCCAAATAGGTTTGTACCAATTTAAATCTACATTTGGATTTTGGAAGATCATAAAATAAGCAATAGATCCATTATTGTAACCAGTTCCTGGTAAATTATCACTTGTTTTTCGAGTATAGTTTAAAGCTGTCGAAACTTTGATACGATCACTTACTTGATAGTTTCCATTAATAGCTGCAGTATAATTTTCGTAGCCCGTATTTGGCATAATCCAGCTATTTTTCTGATGTCCAATAGAAGCTCTCATACTTCCTTTGTCATTTCCACCAGAAAGTGTAACTGCATTACTGAAAGTGAAACCAGTTTGCCAAAATCCTTTTCTATTATCTTTATACGCACGCCATAAAGTCCTTTCAGCCCCTTGTTTTTCTAAAGTTGGATCATATTGAAAAAATGATTGTCCGTCAAATTTTGGTCCGAATGCAGAAGAAGTACTTCCTGTGTTTGGTCCATCTGCTGAGGTTTGATACGAGTAATAAGGATTGCCATTTTTATCGAAACTCTTTCCAGTTCCTTGACCATATTCATATTGAAAATCTGGCCAATTGTTAACGATATCAATAGCTACAGTTGATTTATATTCTAAACCTAATTGTTTACCTTTTTTACCTGATTTTGTTGTTATAATTAAAGCTCCATTTGCAGCTTTATTTCCATAAAGTGCCGCTGCCGAAGGACCTTTTAAAACGGTTACACTTTCGATGTCAGCTTGATTGATATCAGAAATACCATTACCAAAATCGATAGGAGAATCATCGCCCATGTAAGCAGTATTGTTTCCAGAAGAAGTCATTTCTGTGCTCATTGGAACACCATCGATGACAATTAAAGCATAATTTTTTGATTGGTCGATTGAATTTGCTCCACGCAAAATAATTTGCTGAGAATTGATTGGTCCATTTCCTCCAGAAATAATATTAAGACCAGCTACTTTTCCTTTCAATCCCGAAGACCAGTTATTCGCTTCTGCTGTTGCAAGTTCTTCCGAACCTATATTTTGTTGAGCAAATCCTAATTTTTTCTGCTCTCGCTTTATCCCCAAAGCAGTTACAATTACCTCATTCAGTTGGTTAGATTCTTCTTGTAAAGTAATTTTTACTTGAGAAATATCTTTCGGTGTGTATTCAATAAATTTGTGTTGAGATGAATTTACCAATAATGTAGGATGAGCAACATTTACTGAAACAAATTCGAAAAAACCATCTCCGTCTGTAAATGTTTTAAAAGATGTTCCCTTGATGATGATTTCTACATCTGCAACTCCTAATCCGTTTTGATCAACGATTTGACCTTTGATTGGATTTTGATCTTGAGAAATCGATTGATGATAATCTGTTTTGGTATAAGTTTTAGCATTGGCGTGTAAACTTAAAAATCCACCTAGTAGAAGTAGTGGTAATTTTAATTGCTTCATGACTGTAAAAATGAAATGTTTATGTGTTAAAAATTTTAACAAAACTAGAACTTCTGTTTATGAAGTTGTTTAACTCATGGTTAAGAGATTTTTAAGTAAACATTACTAAAATAGAGGTCTTGATATTAGTTTTACATTTGAGTAAAGGTTTATTGATTTTTATTTAACATGAATAAATTGTGGAATATTTTATTTAAAAAAGCCACTTCGTTTGAAGTGGCTCATCAAGATGTGTATAAAACGATTATTTGATAACTTCGAAAGAAGATTTTTCTGTAAAAGTATTTCCGTACAAATCGGTTGCGCGAACTTCAATTGGATAAGTTCCAGCTTTTAACTTATTCGGTAAACGAACAGACCAAATATGTTTCGAAATTTCTGGAGCAGAAGGTCTGTTACCAATATTTGTAATTTCTGCATTATCAATTTTCATTATGGTTTCCATATAATTGTAATCAACTGTTGGATCCCAATTCATCTCTTTCCATTCACCATTATTTACACGATATTCCACTTTATTTGATTCATGTCCCATAAAGAAATTAGCATATAAAAAAGCACGATTGCGTTTACCTTCTTTTACTTTTTTTGTGTGGTACAGATCGATTTGTTTTTCTTTTGGTGAATTTGCAACTTTATAATCAAATTTATATTGATTACCATCTACATGTAAAAAAGCATAACCTTTTGGTGTACCATCGCGCATCGTAGAAGCTGGAACTCCTTTTGCATCTTTCGGTCCCGAATACCAATCACCAGAAGTTGTTCCAACATTGTACTCGTGATGAGGTTTTTGTTGTTGCCAACCATCTTGATTTGCATAAAAAATCTGTTCTTGGAAATGTGTATGAGCAGACATTGAAATTGTATTTGGGTAATCCTTTAACAATTCGAATAATTGATTTCTATCTTCTGGACGTGTGTCACGCAACGGGATATGAAATGCTAAAACGATTAAATGATCTTTTGGAACAAATTTTAAATCATTTTTAATAAATTCTAATTGATCAGGACGGAAACCTCCCCAGTATCCTTTTCCATCGCGAGGATCAGGATATAAAATATCATCTAAAACAATAAAATGTGCTTTACCGATATTATATGAATAATTATTTGGTCCGAAATTTTTCTCGAACGTTTCATCCGAATATTGATCTTCTTTTGCATCATAATTCATATCGTGATTTCCCATTACATTGTACCAAGGCAAACCAACTTTTGAAACAGCTTTTATATAAGATGGATGCAAATTCAAATCATCACCAACCAAATCTCCTAAAGAAAGTCCGAATTCCATTCCTTTAATTCCTTTAACATCATCAATTACACCTTTAGAGAAATATTCTATTTCTTCTTCTGTATAAGCTTGAGGATCACCAAAAATTAAAGCAGAAAATTTTTCGTTTTCCTTTGTAGGAATTAAAGCAAAATCAATACTCTTTGGAGTGTTTCCAGTAGGAGTAGAACCTGCATATTCTAATTTTGGAGAACCATTAGGTTTGTTGATGTAGTAGAATTGTGGCTGATTGAATTCGTTTGTCGGAACTTTGTAATTTGTTGGTTTAATGACAAACAAAATAGTTTCGTTATCAATCTCGATTTGATATTCTCCTTTATCATTTGTCGAAACAACTTGTTTTCCGTTACTAACTTGTACATTCGATAAACGTTTTTCCGATTTATCGAATTTGTTGTTTTGATTTTTATCTTCAAAAATAATTCCTTTAGCAAGTTGTTGAGCGTTGACAGAAGTATAAAAACTTCCAAATAATACCAGCGATAATACGATTTTTTTCATTGTGTGAATCTCTTGTTTTGTAGATGCTAAAATTCTATATTTTATGCGGGTTTTGGATTAACACAACAATAAGTAAAGATTAAATTTAAGTAAATAAGAATAACATATTTTCAAAGTTAATAATGGATGAATAATTGTCTTTCATTATTAAATAGTCTAAATTTGCAACCGATTGCATTATATTATGGAAGAGAAATTAAGCATGAATTCACGACAAATTTTCATGCAAATTATAGGTTATGTAAGTTTTTCATTTATAGGTTATTTACTGATAGGCTTGCCTTTGGCTATTTTACCTATTTTTATTACAAAAACATTAGGTTTTACTGAGCTTGTAGCGGGTATTGTAATTAGTTTGCAATATGTGACAACTTTTATTTTGAGAGGTTATGCGGGAAAAATTGTAGATACAAAAGGTCCTAAACCAGCCGTTTTATTAAGTATGAGTTTGTTTATTTTAGCTGGAGTTTTATTATACTTTTGTTACTTTACAAGAAACAATCATTTTCTGTCATTAGCTATTCTTGTACTTGCGAGATTGGTTACTGGAGCAGCAGAAGGAATGGTAGGTGGAAGTCCGATAAACTGGGCAATTTTAAAAATTGGACAAGAACATACAGCTAAAGCGATTTCTTATAACGGTGTTGCAAGTTATGGCGCATTGGCAATTGGCGCACCATTGGGAGTGATCTTAAATCAATATTTTGGACTTGGTTTTATTGGTTTGTTTAGTATTGTTTGTGCGATTATAGGTTATTTTTTAGCTAGAAATAAAGAAAATATATTAACTGCAGTTTCAAAAGTTCCGCAACCATTTATAAGTGTATTGAAAATAGTTGCTCCTTTTGGAATTTGTTTAGCATTGGCAGGTCTTGGATTTGGAGGAATTTCCAATTTTATAACACTTTACTACGACTTTTATAGTTGGTCAAATGCAGCTTTATGTTTAAGTGTTTTCAGCTTATTATTTATCGTAGGACGATTATTTTTTAATAGTTCAATTAATACATTAGGAGGATTAAAAGTAGGAATTATCTGCATGATAGTCGAAACGATAGGTCTGTTAATTCTTTTTAGCGCACCAAATTCATTTATAGCTCTTATTGGTGCTGGAATTACAGGAATTGGTTTTTCATTAGTTTTCCCTGCAATGGGAGTAGAAGCTGTAGCGTTGGTTTCGGACAATAGTAAAGGAGCTGCCTTAGCTGCGTACGGCTTGTTTATTGATATTTCATTGGGAATTACAGGACCTCTAATTGGTGGTGTTATCAGTTTATTTGGAATGTCAAACTTATTTGGTTTTTGTAGTTTGTTTGTGTTTATAGGGTTATTGTATAGTTATTATTTACAAACAAAAAAAAATCGTTCAGAATTTAATAATTCCGAACGATAATATGAAAACATCTAATTTTAGATTCTTTTACGTAGTAAATTTTGCCTGTTCTGACATAATTTTTTAGCACTTGTTCTAATTCTTTTTCTAGTTTAGAATCAGGTCTAATTTTATGATTAAATCTAACATAAGAAATATCAAAAGCAGCACCAAAATTATGCGAACTATCGTTAGAAGATGCATTTTTATTAATTCCTCTCAAACGATTTTGATCATGTAGCGTTCGTGTCATCGATGTAACAACGAAAAAATTTTGACCTGTTGCTTTTACAAAATCACTTGCAATACTTGTCAAAATATCTCGACCTTTTGGAATAAGATATGAATGACTATGTGTTAAATCTCCAACTCGCCAACCATAACCACGCTGTTTTATTTTAACCAATTTACCTTGATTAATGTACTTGTTCAACTTTTTATCACCATCAATTAGCTCAAGTTTATGAGATTTTGCGGCATTCAAATGCTGAACATATTCTTTAGAAGGTTCTATAACAACTCGCGATTGAGCGTAACCGAATAAAGAAGAGCAAATAAAAAACGTTGTTAAAAATTGTTTCATGATTCAATTCTCTTCTGCAAAAATAGAAAAGAACTTTTATATATTACATTGTTGTTGATTTAAATTGATCAGGATTACGAACCGTTACATGAAAACAGTGTTGTCTATATTCTTTGATATAGTAAATTTTGCCATCATCTTGTAATTGTTTTAAAATTGCTTCTAAATTATCACGATGAGTTTTGCTATACGAATATTTATTATTGAATTTTGTATAAGACAAATCAAAAGAAGCTCCATAGTTATGAGAACTTTCATCTTTTGCAGCATTGCTATTTACTCGTCTTAAACTTGCTTGACTTTCCTCTGAACGAGTAAGTGAAGTTACAGTAATTGTAGCATTATTTTCGTCCAAAAATTTTGAAGCAATTCGTTCTAAAACAGTTTTAGCTCTGTTGTTTAAGAAAGCTTTACTATGTGTTAATTTCTCAATTGTGTACCCATTTCCTTCCTCAGGAATAGCAACTAATTTTTTTGTAGCAACTAAACCTTCAATATCATCAAAACTCTTAACGATTGGAACGTTGAATGATTCTGCTGCCATTAAATGGTCGTCATAAGTTACTTTTTTTGTAGAGATAGAAGTGGATGAAGAGGCAGAATTTTCTGCTAAAATGTAACTTTCTTGACTTTGAGCTGAAATAAATATTCCGCTAAAAAGACAAGAAAGGGCAATTAATTTTTTCATGTTTTAAATTATTACGCGACAAAATTAGAAGTTACAATTTAATAAAGACTTGTTAAAAATTATAATATTTAGGTAAACTTTTTTTAAAATTTTCTTAAATCTGTTCTCAAAATAGCATTGTTAGATAGATTGATAGAATTTTAAATTTCATCTCATTTGAACATAAAATATTCTTAAATATCATTTCTAATAGATTATGTCATACTAAATTTCTTAATTTTGTAATTATTATTCATTTTTATTTTTAGACCTATTTATAAAATGGCAAAAGTTAAAGTTGGAATGGTACAAATGACTTGTACTAATAACAAACAAGAAAATTTAAACAAAGCAATCGAACAAATAAAAGTAGCAGCTGCAAAAGGCGCTCAAATTGTGTGTTTGCAAGAATTGTTTACCTCATTATATTTCTGTGATGTCGAAGATTACGACAATTTCGATTTAGCAGAATCAATTCCTGGACCATCAACAGATGCGTTATCAGTTGTAGCAAAAGAATTAGGAGTTGTAATTATTGCTTCATTATTCGAGAAACGTGCGCAAGGTTTATACCACAATACAACAGCTATTTTAGATGCTGATGGACAATATTTAGGAAAATATCGTAAAATGCATATCCCAGATGATCCTGCGTTTTATGAAAAATTCTATTTTACACCAGGCGATTTAGGTTACAAAGTTTTTGATACTAAATTTGGAAAAATTGGGGTATTAATTTGTTGGGATCAATGGTATCCAGAAGCCTCTCGTATTACAGCATTGATGGGTGCGGAAATTTTATTTTATCCTACTGCGATTGGTTGGGATACAACGCAAGACGAAGAAACAAATCAAGATCAATACAATGCTTGGCAAACAATTCAGCGTTCACATGCGGTTGCGAATGGAGTTCCAGTTATTTCTGTAAATCGTGTTGGTTTTGAGCAAGATGGAGCGATGAAATTCTGGGGAGGTTCTTTTGCGACAAATGCACAAGGAAAATTGTTGTATTTGGCAACGCATGATCAAGAGGAAACAGAAGTGGTTGAATTGGATTTGAATGAATCTGATTTCTTCCGTAAACACTGGCCTTTCTTAAGAGATCGCCGAATCGATTCTTATCAACCAATTACAAAACGTTTTATAGACGAAGATTAATGAAAAAAATATTTTCACTTATTGCATTGATAGGAAGTTTTGCATTTGGTCAAATAAAACCAATTCAAATTGATTCGATTAATAATAATCTATTTGTTTATCAAACATTTAATTCGTTTAATGGTGTTGAGTATAATGCAAATGGAATGTATTTGGTAACGAATAAAGGAATTGTTTTGTTTGATGTTCCTTGGCAGAAATCGCAGTATCAAGAGTTAAATGATATGTTGCAAGAAAAGTATAATTTGCCAGTTATCGCTGTCTTTGCAACACATTCGCATGATGATAGAGCAGGAGATTTGAGTTTTTATAATGATTTGAATATTCCTACTTATGCAACTTCTCTAACCAATTCTAAATTAAAAAAGGAAGGAAAAGCAACTTCTAAATTTGAGATTGAATTAGGGAAAACATACAAATTTGGTAACGAAAAATTTGTTGTTGAATATTTTGGAGAAGGACATACTTCTGATAATGTTGTGGTTTGGTTTCCGAAATATAAAGTGTTGAACGGGGGTTGTTTGATAAAAGGTGCTGATGCTGTAAATTTAGGTTATACAGGCGAAGCTAATGTTGCTGAATGGCCAAAAACAGTACACAAATTAGTTGCAAAACATCCAACGATTAAACAAGTTATTCCAGGACATGACAATTGGAAAGCTACTGGACATATCGAAAATACGTTTAAACTTTTAGAAAAGAAATAAAATTGAATACTATAGATACATCAAAATTCCCAAAAGATTTAGGATATAGATTTCCTGCCGAATGGGAAGAACACGAAGCAACTTGGTTGTCTTGGCCACACAAAGAAGAATCTTGGCCAGATCGTATTCATTTAATTTATCCAGCTTATGCTGAATTTATTGCTGAATTATCAAAAGGTGAAAAAGTTCGCATTAATGTAAAAGATGAAGAAATGAAAGCATTTGCTTTATCTTTTATCGAAAAAACGAATGCTGATTTGTCACAAGTTGAGTTTTATTTCAACGAAACAAACGATGCATGGTGTCGCGATCATGGTCCTGCATTTTTGTTAAATAAAAACAATCTTTATAACCCAAAAGTTATTGTCGATTGGGGTTTCAATGCATGGGGAGGAAAATATCCACCTTTCGAAAATGATGATATTGTGCCAACAAGAATTGGTGCAGAATTTAATCTTCCTGTTTTTCATCCTGGAATTATTATGGAAGGAGGTTCAGTCGAATTCAATGGAAAAGATATGTTGATGACATCAAAATCTTGTTTATTGAATGAAAATCGTAATCCAGATTATTCGCAAGAACAAATCGAAGAATTTTTAAGAAATTATTACGGAGTTTCGCAAATTCTATGGGTAGAAGACGGAATTGTTGGTGATGATACGGATGGACACATTGATGATACAATTCGTTTTGTAAATGAAGATACAGTTTTGACGGTTGTTGAAACAGATGAATCGGATGATAACTACGAATTGTTGCAAGTGAATCTTCGCCAATTGCAAGAAATGAAATTGGAAGATGGACGTCCATTAAACATTATCGAATTGCCAATGCCGGATGCGGTTTATTGCGAAGGTGAGCGTCTACCTGCTTCTTATGCAAATTTTTATATCGCGAATAAATCTGTCATTGTTCCAACCTATCGTTGTGTAAAAGATGCGATTGCTTTGGATATAATTCAGAAATGTTTTCCAGATCGTAAAGTTGTAGGAATTGATTCTACAGATATTATTTGGGGATTAGGATCTTTCCATTGTTTAAGTCAACAAGAGCCTAAGATATAGGTTTTGTCAAAATATAAAACAACAAAAAAGCTGAGTAGGTTGCTCAGCTTTTTTAATTTTAAACAAATGCACTAAATCCTGTGATAGAACGCCCTACAATAAGTGAATTGATTTCTTTTGTGCCTTCGTAGCTGTAAATAGCTTCGGAGTCGGCAACAAAGCGAGCGACGTCATGCTCTAATAATATTCCATTTCCACCCATTACTTCTCGTGCTCGTGAAACAACATCTCGTGTTCTCATTGTACAAAAAACTTTTGCTAAAGATGCGTGTTCGTCTAGTAAAATTCCTTCATCTTGCATTTCAGATAAGCGAAAAACTAAAGTTTGCATTGCTGTTAAATTAGATAACATTTCGACCAAATGTCCTTGTATCATTTGAAAAGAAGCAATTGGTTTTCCAAATTGTTTTCGATTTCGTGTGTAATCCAAAGCGCTTTCATATGCTCCGCGCGCGCAGCCAGTTGCCATCCAAGCAACTCCAGCTCTTGTCATTCGCAATACTTTTGCTGTATCTTTAAATGAATTAGCTTTTTGTAAACGATTTTCTTCAGTAATTAAACAATCTTTCAGAGTAATCAAGCCATTCTGAACAATTCGTAAAGCCATTTTTCCTTTGATTTTTTCTACAGAAAAACCAGGATTATCTTTCTCTACAATAAAACCTTTTACTTCTCCATCATCCAAATCTCTTGCCCAAATAATGACTAAATCTGCAAAAGTCGCATTACCAATCCATTTCTTTTGACCATTTAAAATCCAACCTTCTTCTGTTTTTTTACATGTTGTGGTTAAACCTCCTGCTGCACCAGAACCAACTTCGGGTTCAGTTAGTCCAAATGCTCCGATTTTATCAAATTTTTGCATTTGTGGTAACCATTTTGCTTTTTGTTCTTCCGATCCGCACATATAAATTGATCCCATTGATAAGCCAGATTGTACGCCAAAAAAAGTGGCAATCGAGGCATCTACACGAGCCATTTCCATAGCCAAAACACCTTCCATAATAAAAGGTAAATTTGGACAACCATAACCGTCGTAAGTGACGCCACAAATGTTGAGTTCTTTAAATTTTGGAATTAATTCGAAAGGAAATTGATCACGAAGCCAATAATCATTAACGATTGGTTTAACTTCTTTTTCCATAAAAGCTCTTACTTTTAACTGTAATTCGCGTTGTTCTGGAGTTAAAGTGTGGAAAACATCGTAGAAATCCCCATCAATTGGAGGAAGTTCTTTGTGTTTTTTATTTGGATTTAACATTTTCATCATTCCTTGAAGTTGTTTATCATCGAGTTTCGAAAAGTTTTCCATTAAAAGAGGTAAATCTACTTTTTGAGAAATTTTATTTAATTGCTCTAAATCAACTGATTTTAGTAGATGGATGATATTTTTTAAATTAGAAAATGCTCCTGACATATTTTGTGGTTTTTAACCAAAAAATTATCAAAGAGCATTCCTAAAATATTGTATTGTAAGAAAAAATTAGGCTTTACCTAATTTTATTTTCAAATTATCTAACATTGTTGTCGTCATTTTATCGATATCGAATTTTGGTTCGAATCCCCAATCTGCTTTTGCAACAGAATCATCGATAGAAGAAGGCCAAGAATCAGCAATAGCTTGACGGAAATCTGGCGCATAATCGATTGTGAAATTTGGAATATGTTTTTTGATTTCTGCTGCTAAATCTTCTGGAGCAAAACTTAAACCTCCTAAATTATAAGATTTAAATTCACCTAATTGTTTTGGATCAGCAGACATTAATTCAACAATTGCATTAATAGCGTCATCCATATACAACATAGGTAAATAAGTTCCTTCTTTCAAGAAAGAAGTATATTTTCCATCCTCGATTGCTTTGTAATAAATGTCAACAGCATAATCTGTAGTTCCACCTCCAGCAGGAGTTTTCCAAGAAATAAGACCAGGAAAACGAACAGAACGAACGTCTACATTATGATTTTGTTGGTACCATTTGCACCAATATTCTCCTGATAATTTAGAAATACCATAAACCGTAGAAGGAGTCTGAATTGTATTTTGTGGTGTATTGTCTTTTGGTGTATCTGGACCAAAAACGCCAATAGAAGAAGGCCAAAAGATTTTATTGATTACTTTATCTTTCGCTAATTCAAGGAAAGTAAGTAAAGTGTCCATGTTTAATTTCCAACCAAACATTGGATTTTTTTCAGCTGTACCAGAAAGTAGAGCCGCTAAATGATAAACAGTTTTAATATTGTGTTTTGCAATGACTTCTTTTATTCGATCAGCATCCATTACGTCAATTACTTCGTAAATCCCATCGTAATCAACATCTTTAGGATCACGTATATCAGAAATAATTACATTATTTTTTCCATGAATGGTTTTTAATTTCTCAGCCAATTCAGAACCAATTTGTCCTAAAGCGCCGGTGATCAAAATCGTATCGGTTTCCATTTTAAAAAGTTACTTTTGTTTGGTGTCAAATTTAAAAATTTTCTATTGAATTTGGATATAACAAAATAATATTTAGATATTAATATATAATTCGACTTATTAATGTTAAAAAAGTATATTCACGAAGTTGTTTATAGAATATTATTCTGTTTTATAAGCTTTCTTTTGAAAAATAAATTTGCAGAATAGGATGTTTTTGATTTAAAATCTTCAAATTGTTCTATTTTATCATCAAAAAGTGTTGAAAATTGAATGAATAATTAATACTTTATTTAGTAAATTTGTAACAAACGTCGTATTAATTTCGACATATCATATCAAAAATACTTAGTAGAAATATGAAAAAACAACTATTTGTTGCTGCATTTGCATGTACTTCTGTTTTGGCAATTGCGCAAGAATCATATCAGGCTTTTAATCCAAATTATATGGATAAGTCTGTTCGTCCTCAAGATGATTTATATAATTATGTAAATGGTAACTGGATGAAAATTACAGAAATTCCTTCTGATAGAGCAAGATGGGGAAGTTTTGATGAGTTAAGAGAAAATACGGATAAGGTCACTTTGCAATTAGTGAAAGATCTTATTAAAACGAAACACGCTAAAGGAACAAGTGAGCAAAAAATTGCGGATTTGTATGATGCGTATATGAATATTGATGCACGTAACAAAACGGCTTTGGCACCATTACAAAAATATTTTAAGCAGATTGATGCAATCAAAGATATGAAAGGTTTACAAGATTATTTAATCGATGTAGCTGCTATCGGAGAGAATCCTTTTTATGGTGCTTATGTTTATACTGACCTTAAAAATAGTAAACAAAATGCTGTTTATTTAGGAGATATTGACTTGACTTTAGGTAAAACTTATTACCAAAAAGAAGATGCTAAAAATACTGAAACTTTAGCTAATTTGAACAAGTTTATCGATCAATTGATGCCTTATACAGGTTCTAAAACACGTGATTTGAAAGGTCCAAAAATTGTGGCTTTCGAAAAAATGATGGCGAAATACATCAAAACTGTTGAAGAAGATCGTGATCCAAATAAATCATACAATCCTGTAAAATTATCAGAAGTTAAGAATTTAACGAAAAATGTTGATATTGAGCGTTATGTAAAAGCTTTAGGAATTAATCCAGAAACGGTAATTATCGGTGAATTAGATTATTATAAAAATTTAGATAAAATCTTAAATCAAGAGAATTTACCTTTGATTAAGGATTATTTACGTTTTAAATTAATCAATTCTTATGCAAGTTATTCAACATCCGATTTAGATAAAATTAATTTCGAATTTTACGGAAAAACTTTATCTGGTCAAAAAGAGCAACGTCCATTAGAAAAAAGAGGTTTAGCATTTGTAAATGGAGCAACAGGAGAATTATTAGGACAAATTTATGTGAAAGATAATTTTCCGCCAGAGGCAAAAGCAAAAGCTGAAGAGTTAATCAGTTATTTATTCAAATCTTTTGACAAACACATCAAAGAATTAGATTGGATGTCTGACGCAACTAAAACGAAAGCGTTAGAAAAATTAAACAAGTTTACTGTAAAAATTGGTTATCCTGATAAATGGAAAGATTATTCTGGATTACAAGTAAAATCTTTGGCAGATGGAGGAAACTTAATTGAAGATGTAATGGCAATTAGCAAATGGCGTCAAGCAGAAAACTTGAAAGATTTTGGAAAACCAGTTGACAAAACTCGTTGGGGAATGTCGCCACAAACTGTAAATGCATATTTTAATCCAACTAATAACGAAATTGTTTTCCCAGCAGCAATTTTACAACCGCCTTTCTATGATTATAGAGCGGATGCAGCTGTAAACTTTGGTGGAATTGGAGCAGTTATTGGTCATGAAATTTCTCACGGATTCGATGATTCGGGAGCTAAATTTGACGGTGATGGTAACTTAGTAAACTGGTGGACACCACAAGACGAAGAGAAATTTGCAAAAGCTACAAAAGCTTTGGCAACGCAATATGATAGTTATGAACCAGTAGCAGGAACACATGTTAATGGTACATTTACATCAGGAGAAAATATTGGAGATTTAGGAGGAGCTTCTGTTGCTTTTGATGCATTACAAATGTATTTGAAAGATAAAGGAACTTACGGAAATATAGATGGATATACTCCGCAACAACGTTTCTTCTTATCTTGGGCAACTATTTGGAGAACAAAAGCGACTGACGAAGCTTTAGTAAATCAAGTGAAAACAGATCCACATTCGCCTGGATATTACCGTTCTTTTGGACCAATCGTTAATATTGATGCGTTCCACGATGCGTTTAAAACAAAACCAGGGGATAAATTGTACAAAGCACCAAAAGACCGTATTAGAATTTGGTAAGATGCTTGGCAAAATTATTGATTGGATAAAAAATAGAAATAGAATTATTAAAATGACAACAGTTGAAGCAATAAACAATGCTAATGTAACATTAGTAGATGTTCGTGAGCCTTTTGAATTGGATACAGATGGATTTGTTCCAAATGCGATCAATATTCCATTAGGAGAAGTTCCTACAAGAGTAGAGGAGTTTAAAGCAATGTCAAGACCTATAGTAGTTTTTTGTAGAAGTGGTAACCGTTCAGGTCAAGCTGCACAATATTTACAAGCACAAGGTGTAGACGAAATTTTTAATGGAGGAGGTTTTCAGGATGTCTTAGATGTTTTGGAGAAATAATTCGTAATTAATTATTATTCATAAAAAACTGATAAATTTTTATTTGTCGGTTTTTTTTATATATTATTGTATTTTAAATAGATATTCGTTTAAGTTAAGATTATTTTAAAAATTTTCTAAAAAAAACTAAAAAAATGAGTGACCAAATAGGAATAGGTGTGTCATACTAAATGTAAGCAGTTGAAATGTCAAAAGATTCTATAGAAAATATTGCAGATGACATTTTGGTGTATAAGATTGTCGAGACAAAAAATCAACATTTGTTCGGGATATTGTATGATAGGTATGCACATACGGTATATAATAAATGTTTGAGCTTTGTAGAAGATCAAGCTGAGGCACAAGATATGACGCACGATATATTTGTAAAGTTGTTTGTAAAACTGAAAACATATCAATCAAAATCTAAATTCTCTACTTGGTTATATTCTTTTACATATAATTTTTGTGTCAATCATGTGCAACGAAAGATAAAAGAAGAAAGAAAAAATTATTCGGTGACGGATGATTTGGTTGATAACTATAATGACGAAATTATTGATGACAAAGAAATTTTTGAATTAAAAATCGAAAAACTAACGCAGTCCCTAAAGGAGTTGGATGTAGAAGAGAAATCTATATTACTAATGAAATATCAAGATGAATTTTCAATCAAAGAAATTTCAGAAACTTTAGAGATTGGTGAAAGTGCAACTAAGATGAGATTGAATCGAGCAAAAAATCGTTTACTAAAAATTTATAACGCTTTGTAAAATGGAAAATCCTTTTAAGACTATGCTAGCCAATGAAAAGCTTCCAGAAACAATAAAGCAAAAAGTTATGGATGATGTTGCTTTAATAAAATTATCGTTGGAAGTAGCCGATTTGGTTTCAGTAAAATATCCAAGTACAATTGGAAATTTCTTCGGAATCGGAAAAAAATCAACTAACAAACCGAACAAAAAAGATAAAGAAGGTTAACTATAAATAGATAATATGAATATAGGTTTAAATTTTAGCTTGTTAGAAAGCTTATATCAAGAAATGGTACTTGTTTTTCCTAAAGTTGTAGGAGGTATCATATTCATTATCCTGTCGTATATCTTACTAAAGTTGATTCTGATATTGACCAAGTACATATTGAAATTATCTAAAATAGATAAATTAAAAAAAGCATTAAATAATAATGAAGCATTAAAAAATTCGTCAATAGAAGTCGATCCATCTAAGATTATATTACAATTTGTAAGATTGTTTATCATCTTATTGATTATTATTATTGGCTCAGATATTTTTGGTTTAACAGTTGTTTCTAACCAAATAGGAAGAATTGTAGATTATCTTCCACAATTTTTTAGTGCAGTATTGATATTTGCTGGAGGGTTTTATTTAGCTAACTATATCAAAACTTTTTTGAGAAGTTTAATAAAATCAATTGATTTAAACGGAGCAAATATTATTAGCAATATCATTTTTTATATCATTTTGATATTTACAATTGTTACTTCATTAAATCAAGCTGGAGTTAATACAGATTTAATTACGAATAATTTATCCTTAATCTTAGGGTCGGTGTTCTTGACATTAGCCATCGCGTTTGGATTAGGATCAAAAGACGTTATTTACAGATTATTATTGTCCTTTTATACCAATAGAAATTTTGAAATTGGACAAAGAATTATCATCGAAGATGATGTACAAGGTGTGATAATTGCTATTAACAATATATGTATGACAATACAAACTGCGGACGAAAAAGTAGTTTATCCGATTAAAATAATAACAAATAAAAGAATACGAATTATAGAAGATTAATCTTGCCTACCTAAACCTATTTTAATAATTATTAACTAACCTATATTTAATTATTGAAATAAGCCGACTTTTTAACCTACCAACCAAAAATCGTGAAAGCAAGTCTTTTACAACTAACAAACCTATTCGATTTAGTAGAAAATTAAAATATCACTTTCTATTATCTATCTAAATCAAACTAAACCAAATTTTTAAAAAGTGATCGAATTAACCAATCGGTCACTTTTATTTTTGTACAAAGTTTATTATTTCATATAATAGTTGTACATTTGCACCTCATTACATAATAATTATTAAATAATATTGGCATGTACTTAACATCAGAAGTAAAAAGCGAATTATTCGCAAAGCATGGTAAATCTGCAACAGATACAGGATCTGCAGAAGGGCAAATCGCATTATTCACTTACAGAATTAACCACTTAACTGGTCACTTGAAAAAAAATCACAAAGATTTTAACACAGAAAGATCATTAGTTATGTTAGTTGGTAAGCGTAAAGCGTTATTAAACTACTTAAAGAAAAAAGATATCACAAGATACCGTGCGATTATCGCTGAATTAGGATTACGTAAGTAATTTTAAACACAATATAAAAGGGCAATTACGTAGAAATTGCCTTTTTTTTTGTTATAAATTAAAATAAGATATATATCTTTATATAATGCGGTTAAAGCAAACGGCTTTAACTTTAGACGAATTAAATACTAAGAAGACGAATGATTCCACAGGCGATCACAGAAAAAATTACTCTTTCAGACGGAAGAGAAATTACAATCGAAACAGGGAAATTAGCAAAACAAGCTGACGGATCTGTGGTTGTACGCATGGGCGACACCATGTTATTAGCTACAGTTGTAGCAAACAAAGAAGCAAATCCAGGTGTAGATTTTTTACCTTTAACAGTAGATTATAGAGAAAAATTTTACGCTGCAGGACGCATCCCAGGGAATTTCTTCAGAAGAGAAGCAAAACCATCAGACGATGAAGTATTAACAATGCGTCTTGTAGACCGTGTTTTACGTCCAATGTTTCCAGAAGACTTCCATGCTGAGGTTCAGGTCATGATCTCACTTATTTCTTACGACAAAAATGTAATGCCAGAAGCTTTAGCTGGTTTAGCTGCATCAGCAGCCATTGCAATTACAGATATTCCTTTCACATTAATTTCAGAAGCTCGCGTTATTCGTTTGAATGGTGAGTTAATGATTAATCCTTCAAAAGAGCAATTAGATCAAGCTGATATCGACATTATGGTTGGTGCTTCTAAAGATTCTGTTGTTATGGTAGAAGGGGAGATGAGCGAAATTTCTGAGCGTGAAATGTTAGACGCAATTGAATTTGCTCATGCTGAAATTAAAAAACAAATTGAAGCACAAGAAAGTTTAGCAGCGAAAGTAGGTAAATCTTTACCAAAACGTGAATATAGCCACGAAACACACGATGAAGAAATTCGCGAAAAAGTGTGGGCTTATGGATATGATAAATTTTATGATATCGCTAAACATCCATCTGATAAACACGAAAGAGGTGATAAATTTGCTCAAGTTGAAGCAGATTTCTTAGCTCAATACGAAGGAGATGAAGAAGAGTTAGCTCGTGTAGCTCCTTTTGCTCACATTTACTTCCACGATGTACAAAAAGAAGCTGTACGTCAATTAATCTTAAACGAAGGAATTCGTTTAGATGGTCGTGATCCAAAAACGATTCGTCCAATTTGGACAGAAGTTGATTATTTACCATCAACTCACGGTTCTGCAATTTTCACACGTGGAGAAACTCAAGCATTAGCTACAGTAACTTTAGGTTCTTCTAAAGATGCTAATATGGTTGATGGAGTTGTAACAAACTTCGACGAAAAATTCTTTTTACACTATAATTTCCCACCATTCTCAACAGGTGAAGCTCGTCCATTAAGAGGAACTTCTCGTCGTGAAGTTGGTCACGGAAACTTAGCACAACGTGCTTTAGCGCAAATGTTACCAGACGATTGTCCTTATACAGTTCGTATCGTTTCTGAAGTATTAGAATCTAACGGTTCTTCTTCTATGGCAACAGTTTGTGCAGGAACATTAGCAATTATGGATTCAGGTTTACAAATGAAAAAACCAGTTTCAGGTATTGCAATGGGATTAATCACAGATACTAAATCAGGGAAATTTACAGTATTGTCTGATATCTTAGGAGACGAAGATCACTTAGGAGATATGGACTTTAAAGTAACAGGAACTGCAGATGGTATCACAGCTTGTCAAATGGATATTAAAGTACAAGGTTTATCTATGGAAATCATGGAAACAGCTTTGTTGCAAGCAAAAGAAGGTCGTGAGCATATTTTAGGTAAATTGTTAGAAACTTTACCAGCGCCTCGTCCACAATTGAAACCAAATGCACCAAAAGTTGTTGTAATCGAAATTCCTAAAGAATTCATTGGAGCAGTAATCGGACCTGGAGGAAAAGTAATTCAAGAAATGCAAAAAGAAACTGAAACAGTTATTGCAATTACTGAGTTAGATACGACAGGACGTGTAGAAATCAATGGTGTGATTCAAGAAAACATCGATCGCGTTGTAGAAAGAATCAAACAAATTGCTTTCGTTCCAGAAGTTGGAGAAACATATCATTCAGTTGTAAAATCTATCAAACCATTTGGAGCGTTTGTAGAAATTGCTAAAGGTGTTGAAGGTTTAGTTCATATTTCTGAATTAGAGCACAGACGTCTTGAAAAAGTTGAGGATTCTGTAAACATCGGTGATAAAATTGATGTTAAATTCTTAGGTTACGATGATAAAAAGAAAATGAAATTATCTCGTAAAGCTTTATTGCCAAAACCAGAGAGAACAGAAAAACCTGCTAAACCAGCAGAGAAAAAAGAGGATAAACCTCAAGATAATAAAGAAGCTTAATTAAGTTTTGATATAAAGTAAAAAGTCCGAGATTTTCTCGGATTTTTTTTGTTACATAAATTCTAAATCTGTCTTTTTAAGATGTTTGATTTTATCATTTTTGTCTAAAATGCTATTTAGTTCATTAATAAAATTGATTAATTCATTATAATCTTTTTTATTTGATAAATAATTATTTTCTTCAAAGGCAGCAGTTAGAACAAAATGTCTATTGATAGTTTTATCACTAATAATAATATTTTTTCTTAGATTAGGTAGTGTAACAATTATTTCATGACCTGTTTGATAAATAGAGTCTAATTTAAAAATATTTTTATCTCTAATTAAGGAAATTATCTTTTCTTTTTCTTTTTGATTAAGAACATTTTTTAGTATAATAGTATCTTCGATATAATATTGCTCGAATTGATTTTTTTCAAAATTATATTTTCTAATTTCATCTGTATATTCAAATGATAAATTAGTTTCATCAAAAAAATATTCAGGTTTTGATTTAGTTTGATTATTCAAAATAATAATGAAACCAACCATTCCAATAAAACCAATTAGAAAGCAAAGTAGATTAATGATTTTAATTTTCACTATTCAAATTTTGTGTTAATTAAATAAAAATAATCTTTTTTTAACAATAAAACCTCAGTAAAACTTTATTAAATACTTAAAGATTAGGAGAACTTCAGATAATCAATTATTTTAGCAATTCGTAAAATTGAAGACAAACAAATAATGAAAAAATTTTTATTATCCACGCTTTTAGTGGTTATGCTTTTTCCTTTTAAAGTGAAAGCTGACGAAGGAATGTGGTTTTTGATGTTCATCGAGCGTCTGAATCACCGTGATATGCAAAAACAAGGTTTACAATTAACTTCAGAAGAAATTTATAGTATCAACAATAACTCTTTAAAAGATGCTATTGTACAATTTGGTGGTGGATGTACTGCTGAAATGGTTTCTGGACAAGGTTTAGTTTTGACAAATCACCACTGTGGTTATGGTGCTATTGCTGAATTATCTGCTCCTGAACATGACTATTTAAAAGATGGTTTTTGGGCAAAAGACAAAGCTGCTGAGTTAAAACCAAAAAGCTTAAAAGTACGTTTCTTCGTTCGTATGGATGATGTTTCTAAACGTATTTTAGGTGTTGTAAATGATAAAATGTCTGAGTTAGATCGTGAAAAAGCGATTAACCAAGAGATTGCAAAAATTGAAAAAGAGAACAGTGAAAACGGAAAATATGTTGTTTCTGTTCGTTCATTCTTCCAAGGAAATGAATATTACTATTTTGTTTACCAAGACTATGAGGATGTACGTTTAGTAGGAACACCTCCAAGTTCTATTGGAAAATATGGTGGAGATACAGATAACTGGGAATGGCCACGTCACACAGGAGATTTCTCTATGTTCCGCGTATATGGTGACAAAGATGGAAATCCTGCAGCTTATTCTACAAGCAATGTTCCGTTGCAACCAAAACATCATTTACCAGTTTCTTTAAAAGGATATCAACCAAATGATTTCGCTATGATTTTAGGTTATCCAGGTCGTACAAATCGTTGGATGCCAGCGCAAGGTGTTGCTCAAAATGTAGAGTACGCTTATCCTGCATGGGTTGAAGCTTCTAAAGTGACAATGGATCAAATGAAAAAATATATGGAGCAAAATCAAAAAGTAAATATTGATTATGCTTCTAAATATGCTGGAGTTGCGAACTATTGGAAAAATCGTGATGGAATGATCGAAGCTTTAAAACTTCACGGAACTGTTGCGAAGAAAACAAAAGAAGAAGAAAAATTCAATAAATGGGCTCTAAAAGGAGCAAACAAAGCCGAATATGGTGATGTTGTTTCGAATTTGAATAATTATTATGCGAAAACAAATTTAGATGCTCGTCATAACAATTACATCAACATTTTATTGCGTTACTCAACTTTAGCAAGTGCGCCATATTCTATTGGAAAAGCATTAGAAAACTATGCAGCAGCGAATGATGCAAAACGTGATGAAATGCGTCCAAAAATTCAGAATGCAATCAATGCATATTACGAAAAAATGTATTTACCTTTAGAAAAAGATTTATTGGCTGCTCAATTAAATCTTTATGCTTCTAAAGCGAGCGAAGCTGGTTTAGCGCCTTATGTTGCTGATTTAGCGAAGCAAAATAACAAGAACTTTACAGCTTATGTAAATGATGCTGTTGAAAGAAGTTTCTTCGCTGATCAAAAACAAGTTGAGAATTTCTTAATTTCTCCAGATGTAGAAGTCTTGAAAAAAGATCCTTTATATGTTTTGTCAAATGCTTTAGTAGAAAGAGCTTCTAAGCAAACTGATGAACAAGCAAAATTGAATGATGTTTATTCTAAAAACTTCCGTTTATTGGTAAAAGGTTTACGTGAGTCTAAAATCGGAAATATTTTATATCCAGATGCTAACTCTACGTTACGTTTAACTTACGGTTCTATTCAAAATTTACCAAAAAGTACAAATCCAAAACGTCAACCAGATGTTGCTTCTAACTATTTCACAACATTAGAAGGTACAGTTGCAAAACACATCGCAGGTGACGAAGAGTTCGAAAATCCACAACGTTTATTAGATTTAGCGAAAGCGAAAGATTATGGACAATATGGAGATAAAGATGGATATTTACACGTAAATTTCTTATCAAACAATGATATTACAGGAGGTAACTCTGGTTCTCCGGTAATGAATGGTAAAGGTGAATTAATCGGTATTGCATTCGACGGAAACATTGAAGCAATGGCTGGTGACGTTATCTTTGATCCTAAATTACAACGTACGATTTCTGTAGATATTCGTTATGTTTTATGGGTTGTTGACAAATTCGCTGGAGCAAAACACATCGTTGATGAAATGACAATTGTAAAATAAGATTTGAATCATAATAATTTTTAAGGCTTCCTATTTTGGAAGCCTTTTTTTGTAGAGAGAATCTAAACGAATTACCTTTGTAAAAAATAAAAGTAAATGAAAGTTATTCCTCTTTTAGAAGGTGTTTTTCATGTTGATGCAAAAAAAGAGTTTCATTATTTAGGTGATAATATTGATGTTAAAAATCCCGCTGACGGATATAATCTTATTGTTCGTCCATTTTTGATACAAATTGGAGATGAAAATATTTTGATTGATTGTGGTTTCGGAACTGAAGTAGATTGTGAACCTATCATTCTAAAAAAATTACGCGAATATAATATTAATCCAAATCAAATTACGAAAGTATTGATTTCGCATTTACATAAAGATCATATCAACGGAATTGGAAATTGGGTAGGGGATCAGTTTGTATGTAACTTTCCTGAAGCAAAAATTTATATTCAACAACGCGAGTATGATTATGCGGTTGTTCAAACAAATAATTCTTATAACTATGATCGTTTAGAAAAGTTGAAATCATTCAAAAATATTGTATGGATGAATGATGATAGTGGAAATATAACGGATAATATCAAATTCGAAGTAACAGGAGGACACGTTCCGTTTCAACAAGTTTTTTGGATCAAAGAAAATGATGAAATTGTATTTTATGGAGCTGACAATCTACCTCAATTAAATTATTTTAAATATCATGCTGCTTTCAAGAATGATGTAGATGGTGTAAAAGCGATGGAAGATCGTTTGCGGTGGGAAGTTGATGCGAAAACAGAACACTGGAAAATACTTTTCTATCACGGAAAAAGAACAGATATAAAACAATTTTAGAAATTATATTATAAATGAAAAGCTTTGTATTTGCAAGGTTTTTTGTATTTGAATTATATTTCAGTTTAACTTCGAGTACCTTTGTTGATTTTAAAATTAATTGACATAAACTATGCTAAAACTCTTAAAAAGATATTAACGTTTTATGATTTGTTTTTTATGGATTTAATAAAAACGTTTATTGAAAATACATTTTATATAAAAAATCCCCAACATGTGTTGAGGATTTCGTGTGTAGTTTTTTACATTTTTTCTTCGCTATATTCGCCGAGTAAAGCATAATATCCAAAAAGTGCCATTCCAATAACTATAATTGGTGTAAGGACAAATAGAATAATAATTCCGAATACTAAATCATCTTGCGAACCTGATGATAATTTTGGAATTCCAAATTCCATGATACAAAAGTAGGCTAAAACAAGTGATAATGCGATCCAAACGATTCCTAATATTTTTTTAATTGTTTCCATTTCTAATTAGTTTTTTAGTTAACATTTCTGTCTTTATTACTGATATAAATTGCTCCGATGATAAAACAAACAGCCGCAATTCCAATAGGATACCAAAGACCCTCTAAGTAAAACTGTGGATCTCCGTTGTTTTTGGCATTTGTTACCAAATAAGTAGAAACAGCAGGTAAAAGACCTCCAAAAATTCCGTTTCCTACGTGGTAAGGCAAAGACATCGATGTATATCTAATTTTAACAGGGAACATTTCTACTAAGAACGCAGCAATTGGACCATAAACCATTGTGATAAAAATAATTTGAATCCAAATTAATCCAACTAATTTCCATTTATCACCACTATTAATATGTGTCGATTTTTTTACAATTTCACTTACTTTTCCATCTACAATTTTTGCTTGACCATTTTCTAAATGAAGCGTTGTAACTTGTTTATAAGTCGTGCCATCTGTAAATGATTTTTGAATTGTATAAATAGAATCAGATTTTTCGTCAACATTTTTGATTTCAGCTTTTTCAATTGTTTGTGCTGCAATTACTTCTTTATTTTCAAGATTTGTTGTTTGATACATTGATTCGTAAATTGGTCGATACGAGAATACAGCGACAATCATTCCGATTAACATCACCCATTTTCGACCAACTTTATCACTCAGCCATCCAAAGAACACAAAGAAAGGTGTACCAAATAATAAAGCAATTCCTAACAAAGAATCTACTTGATCAGATTCTACATTCATCACCGTTTTCATGTAACTCATCGAGTAAAACTGACCTGTATACCACACAACTCCTTGTCCCATCACAGCTCCAAAAAGTGCTAATAAAACGAATTTCATATTGTAACGATTCCCGAAAGATTCTTTCAAAGGATTTTTAGAAGTTGTTCCTTCATCTTTTGCTTTTTTGAAAGCTGGCGATTCGTCCATATTTTTACGAATCAAATATGAAACGTAAACCATTAAGATTGATAAGATAAATGGAACTCGCCATCCCCAAAGGTCAAACTGCTCTTCTGATAATAATGTTTTCGTTAATAAAATAACCAATAACGAAACAAATAAACCAACTGTTGCAGTGGTTTGTATCCAAGAAGTCCAATATCCTCTTTCTCCGTCTGGTGCGTGTTCTGCTACGTATGTTGCAGCACCTCCATATTCGCCTCCAAGTGCTAAACCTTGTAATAAACGTAAGATTAATACTAATAAAGGTGCGATAAAACCAATTGATTCGTAAGATGGAATACATCCTATTAAAAAAGTTGCTCCTCCCATTAATACTAAAGTTGCCATAAATGTATATTTACGACCAATAATATCTCCTAATCGACCAAAGAATAACGCGCCAAATGGACGTACAACAAATCCAGCAGCAAATGTTGCTAATGTTGATAAAAAGGCAGCTGTAGGATTGTCAGCAGGGAAAAATTTAGTAGAAATTACAACAGCTAAACTTCCAAAAATAAAGAAGTCATACCATTCAATTAGCGTTCCCATCGAGGAAGCACCAATCACTTTCCAGATTGTTTTTTTGTTAGCAGTTTCGCTCATAAATAATGTGTTTTTGTGTTAATTCTTGTGTGTTTTTTTATAATAATATCATTGCTTGTATTGTTATCATGTCGTCCATGTGTTTTGGTTGATCGAAAGATTTTTGATATTCTACAGAAATTTTAGCATTCTGACCATCAATGTACCAGTTTCCACCTAATTTTAATTCGTTTGCAGGCTTTACTAGACCTTTGAAATCTCTGTAAGAATATCCTACATACGGCTGAATTCTATTACGGAATTTTCCTTCTCCTTCTTTGATGTTTTTAGGCAATAAATACCCGACATGTCCAGAAAACTGATTTCCATCTCCTACAACATTTCCTTGTACATAATTTTCGCCCATGTCCGAATTTTGATATTTCGCATAAGCTGTTATCGAAGAAGATTTTCCGATTGGCGCATCATAAAAAGCATCAACAGCAAGATGAGTTACATTTTCTCCAACCAAATTATCATTTTCTTTTTTGACAATTGCATTACTTTGATTGAAAAATCCTGCTCCGATGTTAAATACTTTTTTAGTTCCTAAATAGGTTCCAACGCGATAAGGTAAAGCATTTGATTCTTGATCTAAAAATTGATAATCAAAATATCCTGAAACCGCATATTTTCCTTCTCCAAGTATCGCTTTTCCTAAATACTTTTCTTGTCCGTTTTCTAAAACTGTCGAAGAGTTTCCATCTAAAGTATTAGTAATAGCATCACTTAATGCTAAACGATAATTCAGTTTTCCAATTCGCCCTTTTGCAAACATTCCCAAATGATTTGAAAATTGATCAGACAAACCAAGTGTTGACCAGTCAGCTCTGTTATTATCTAAGGTCAACATATTGATAGAACCTTGACCATTTCCACGAGAAATTCCACCAAAATTGTGAACTCCAGCACCAATTGCTAAATTGTTTGTTACCTTATATTGTAAAAACATTTCATGCAAGAAAAACGATACATCTGTACTTTTTCCCATCGGAGAAAGAT
This sequence comes from Empedobacter sp. UBA7620, assembly GCF_002484185.1. Lineage (NCBI taxonomy): Bacteria > Pseudomonadati > Bacteroidota > Flavobacteriia > Flavobacteriales > Weeksellaceae > Empedobacter > Empedobacter sp. UBA7620. Next base: position 50,569 of record NZ_DLJI01000037.1, read on the forward strand.
TATTATCATAGATTCCATTTGCACCAAAATGTGTTAAAATCATAAATCGATCATTGATTTGTGAATAAGCAAGAACGCGCGCTCGTTTGATAGAAAATCCATCATTGGCGTGTTTTCCTTCGTAATCCTGAAACCAAGTTTGTCCCCAAAGAATAAATCGGACATATTTACTTCCTTCTGGATTTAATTTAACGACCAAACCGCCGTCATATTCAGAAGCATATTGAGCCTTCAATTCCGTGGCTCCAAAAATGGATAGTAGAGCAATTGCGACAAAAATTTTTTTCATTTTTTAATAAATGGTGTTAGTTGTACATTATTTGTGATTTTGTATTGACTTAATTAATAGACTTAAGTTTATCTAAAATAATGTATTGAATAATAATAATGCTTTTTTTGATAAAGAATTTCTTTTTTATTTTATTAGTGTAAATAATACGCTAATATTTTTTTTAATTTCTTAAAAAAATGTCAAGAAAAGTTTTAAGTTGATAATCTGAGTTGGATTTATTTCAGAAAATTTATCAAAAAAAGATGCAATAATAATCTTATTATTTATTAAATCAAGAAATAATTATTGACTAATTGATAAAATATAGAAGTAATTTATTCTAAAATGTTATGATTTAGTAAAATATAATCTGAAATTATTTATTCTGATTAGAATAGTATAAGTAGAAAGCATAAAAAAGGTTTCGATTTTATTCGAAACCTTTTTTTAATTTATTGTAATTCTAAGATAATCTAATAATCCAACACAATTTTCTTTGGAAAACTGCGCGCCTTTCAATTGATTATCATTCGGATTTATCGTGAAATTATAAGCCGTTTTGAAGTTGGCTTGCTTTAAATTGGTCTGATAGAAAATGGTGTGAGCCAAATTACAATTCATAAAATAAGCTTGACTAAGATCTGCGAAAGAAAATTCTACATTTTGTAAAGAACAATTGCTAAACTTTGTCTTTTTTAGCGGTAATTCATAAAAAGATGAGTCGTTTAACGTACAATTTTCAAATGAAATGCTTAACCCAAATTTGTTCGAATTTTCGAGATTAAAACCTATCATTTTACAATTCATAAACTCAACTTGCTGAAAGCTTGTGTTTTCTAAAGTTACATTACTCAAATTACATTCGATAAATTGACATTGAATAAATTTGATATCGCTTAAATCTAATCCATTCAAATCACAATTTATAAACTCGCAATTCTCGTATTCACCAGATATATTTTGATTTTCTGAGAAATTAATTTGTTCAAATTTTTCTTCGAAATGATAATCCATAAGTTATTTTTTTACGATTAAGTTTCTTAAGGCTAACCAGAAAATCATCACAATCATGTCAATATAAATAGTAACTTTTAGTTGATCGATTTGCGAACAAAGATTTTTTCCTGTTACAGTAGAAATACAAGTGTCAACTCCGTCGGTTTCATATTTTATACTAACCATAGTGTTAATAATCATGTAAAAAACAATTGGAATAATAAGAATAATTATCGCTAAAATAATGTTGTAATATCGTTTTGAGATCATAATTAATCTTCGAATGTAACTTCTATTTCTTGTCCAAATTGTAAGATATAACCATTGTTGTCGTAGATTGCAAACTCGCGCATATCCCATTCAAAGGTCTCAATTTCATATACAACTTCGCAATCATCTTTTACTTGATTCCACAACTCGTCTACGTTGTCTACAACAAAATAAAAAGAACCTGTGAAATTAGCTCGTTCAAAATCTGCTCCTTCATTTGGATAAGCCAACATAATTTCTACATCGTCTTTTTGCAAGCAAGCCCAAATCCAATCTTCATTTTGATCAGCAATCTTAAATCCTAATTTTTTATAGAATTTTGTTGTTTTTTGTAAATCTTTCGTCCAAATAATTGGGCGCAAACTTTTAAAAGCCATGTTATATTATTTTGGATAAAATTACTTCAATTTTTCTTAACTCTCAATTCCATTTTTAATGATAATTATGCTATTTATTAACCCGTAGTGTATTTTGATAATTTTATTAAGAAAACCGTCAATTCGAGTGAAATTCATTTAGAATTTTGTATCGAGAATAAGGTTTTAGTAGATAAAATTCATCTTAATTCTCGATACAATTTTTAGAAATAATTTTCTAAAAATCACTCGAACTGACGAATTTTAATTCAAAGTACACAAGAGGTTATATTGTTAATATTATTTTACCGAAAGTTTATTCCATAAAAAAACTCCTAACAAGTAGGAGTTTCATTCAATAAATCAAAACTGATTTAGGGATTATATTTTTTGTTCAACGCTTTCAAGATTGCCCAAGTTTCAGCATCTACAACTCCATCGTATTTTTCTGGACGGAAATGCATCTGAAATGCTACAATCGCATTCTTAGTTTGCGCGTCTATCATTCCATTTGTAGGAACGTTGTACCCATATTTCTTAAGATCAGTTTGCACTTGTGTGATAAAAACGGAACTTGTTGTATCCCAAGGATATTGTTGCATAAATACATACTTGTCTGTATCATCGTACCAAGCACCAACACCGTAATCTGTATATAATTTTTTCCAAGGGAAAAGTGGACCCGGATCTGGTTTTCTTCCTGGCGCAACATCAGAATGCCCAATTACATTAAAAGGAGAAATATTATAACGTTTTACAATATCTTGTGTCAATTCACCTACTTTTTTGATTTGATAATCTGGATAAGGCGTGTAATTTGGATAAGCATCCGTTCCTTTGTTTCCAAGATTAACGATTTCGATACCAATAGAAGAAAAGTTTATATTATCCAATCCTTTCCAACTACTAACACCTGCATGCCATGCACGTTTTGTTTCGTCAACTAAAAGATTAATTGTTTTGTCATCATAATCATTTACCAAATAATGTGCACTTACATCTTTCTGAGTCAATACTTTTAACGATAACTCTGTGTTGATTGCTGTGTAGTGTAACACTAAAAATCGTACACGTTCATCTTGCGAAATAGATGGATAATAATCTGTTGTCACCTTGTACTTGTCGAGTTTTGCAGCTCGAGTCATTTCCGGTTGATCTGTTTTTGAATTGATAATGACTGTGTCACGAATTACTTTTGTAATTGTTTTTGGTGGAACTGTTTTAGTTGCACAACTAGCCAAAATAAAAAAACAAGAAATTGCCGAAAATACTAATCCTTTAAAATTCATTCTTTTAGTTCTAAATAGTCTTTTGAATAGCCAAAATTAAGCCAAATAATTTAATTTTTTTTCTAAAAAGACTTGTTTTGCAATAAAAGTCAATATATATTTGCAACCGCTTTATGAGACTAATCAGTCTTATTTTTAAAAGTTAGGAGAGGTGCCAGAGCGGTAATGGAGCAGATTGCTAATCTGTCATCGGGAAACCGATGCCAGGGTTCGAGTCCCTGTCTCTCCGCTTTTTTAAAGCTAGAAATAAAACACCACTCGGGGTGTAGCGTAGCCCGGTCATCGCGCCTGCTTTGGGAGCAGGAGGTCGCAGGTTCGAATCCTGCCACCCCGACGAATTTTAGTAATAGAATTTTGGATTGGTCCAGTAGCTCAGCTGGATAGAGCAACTGCCTTCTAAGCAGTAGGTCTCAGGTTCGAATCCTGACTGGATCACAATCTAAAGAAAACCCATACTGATTATCAGTATGGGTTTTTTGTTTATTACTGCTTCAATACAATCAAATTTTAAGCAAAATTGTAAATCACTATTTTCAGTGAGATGCTTTCTGTAAAGTTTACTTATTTTTATTCAAATAAATTGTATGAATCAGCCAACCAAAATCAACATATCAAGAGTATTTATAGGATTGACAATATTCTTCTTTCTATGCTTTATTGTTATGTATAGTATTGATGGAACTGAAATAGCAAGAAATCAAAATTTTATGTTCGATTTTATAGCTATTACTGGATTTGGGTCTTTTATTTTATGTCCACTTTTTTCAGTAATATCCATTATTTTTAACTATAAAAATAGGATATTATATCTTGTATTACTTTTAAGTTTTATTCCTTTTTTTGGAATTTTAAAACTATTTGAAGGTGCTAATTTCGGAGGAAGTTTTTAATAAATTTTCGTCTTTTATTGATTTTTCAAAAAACGAAGATTCATAAAGATACTAAAAAGTTAGAATAATTATAAAAAAAACATTTTTTGTGTCCGTATTTGTCCTATCATTATTTATTCAATTAGTAAAAAGAAAAATTCTTTTTTATGCCTCTGTTTATCATCGTTTTGAGCGATATGAATTTTTAGTTGTTTTTTAGTTTGTTCGATTGTTGTTCGACCATTCTTCGACCGTTGTTCGACGAAACGGCATTTTCGTCGAACAACGGTCGAA